>DASUGE010000331.1:0-16459 GCA_036274215.1 Polyangiaceae bacterium
GGGCATGCCGACCTCGAAGGAGCGCTTCTTCTCGTCGGGGCCGAGCTCGATCGTCACCGGCGACGAGCCGACCGGCTTGCCCTTGCGGAACAGGCGCGCACCCGGAGGACTCAGCTTGACGACGACGATGCGTGTTCCGGGCGGCTTCTCCGTGGAAGCCGCGGAACCCGCCGGGGACGGTTCGGGCGTCGCGGATGCGGCGGGCTCGGGCGCGGCGGGGGCGGCGCTCGGTTCGGCAGGCGGCGCTGCAGCGGGCGCCGTTTCCGCTTGCGGCGGCACGACCTGGACGCCCGTCGGCGTCGATGCCGAGACGTCGGCGGCTGGCTCGGCGACGTGCCGGCTCATGAAAAACCAACGGCCCCCGAGGATCAGCGCGGCCACGGCGGCGCTCAACGCGAGCAGCCGTGAGGACGACGAAAGGCCGCTCGCCGGCGCAACGTGAATGCTCGGGCGCGAGCCGCCCTGGACCGGAAGATCGCGCCGCGTCACGCGCGTGGACGCGTCGACCTTTTCGGGGTCGCTCGTAGCGGACGCCGCCTTGATCGCGTCGATGGCTTGCTGGGTGAGCACGCGCGGCGCGTCAGCGCGGGCGGCGTCGCCGACCGGTGCGCCGGGGCTCGGCGCGTCGCTCGGTGCCGCAGCGACGGGCGGTGCGTCCGTCTTCGGGAGCTTCGCCTTGTGGA
The DNA here is from genome assembly GCA_036274215.1 of Polyangiaceae bacterium. Taxonomy (GTDB): domain Bacteria; phylum Myxococcota_A; class Polyangia; order Polyangiales; family Polyangiaceae; genus PMG-095. Next base: position 684 of record DASUGE010000331.1, read on the forward strand.
AGCCTTCCGGCGGCGTGTCGGCGAGCAGGATTGGCGTGCCGTCCTTGCGCGTGGGTGTCGGCGCCGGGACGCCGATCAGCGTGGATTTGTGCGTGAGCGCGCGCTGCGGTGAGACGGAGGTCGTCATCGGCGCCGAGCTCGTGGGGCGCGGTGTCGAGCTCGCGCGGGCGGGCACGGGCGTGGCGGTGCTCGCCGAAGGGGCATCCGCGGGCGCCGAGAGGCTCGGCATGCGCACGGGCGAGCTGCTCGGCGCTCGCGGCGCTGCGCTGTTCGCGGGCCGCGGGGGATTGCTGCTCGGCGGGCGCGGAGGATTGCTGCCCGGCGGCCGCGGAGGATTGCTGCTCAGGGGGCGAGGGATCGGCGTCGGGATGCGAGCCGCAGCAGGGGGTGCGCTGGGTGCGACCGCTCTGGCGGGTGCTGGTGCGGCCGGCGCGGCGGGTGCGGCCGAAGGCTGAGCGGCAGGGGCCGGTGCGGGCGGGTCATCACCCCAGCCGTCGTCGACGTCGTCCTCATCCTTGTCGCTCATCGGAGAAACCGACTGTAGCAGAAGAGACATTGTGCCCAAGCTGGAATAGCTGAGGGCAAACCCACGGAATTCATTAAGTGATTTTTTCCGCGACGGATCCCCCGCGGGGCCGCGTTGAACCTTCTGAAGCCGGCACGAACCGGCACCTCAACCCCCCAAGGAGACCCCCCCATGAAGACCATCCCCACCCTGCTGAGCTTTGCTGCCGTGACCGCCCTGAGCGCCGTTGCCCTGGCCCATGGCCACGGCGGCAAGATGTTCGAGAAGCTCGACACCAACTCGGACGGCAAGGTGACCGTGGCCGAGGTGCAAGCCGGCGCGCAGGCCCGCTTCACCGCGCTCGACAAGAACAAGGACGGCGTCCTCACGCAGGCCGAGCTCGAAGGCGGCCCGCGCCCGATGATGAAGCGGGCGGACGCGAACAACGACGGCAAGATCACGCTCGCCGAGCTCCAGACTCAGACGCTCACCTGGTTCGCGAAGTTCGACAAGAACAACGACAAGATCCTCACGAAGGAAGAGATTCAGGCCCAGCGCGCCGGGCACGGCCGCGGCGACTGCCACAAGAGCTGATGCTCATGGTAGCTCCTGATGGTGTCCCACTCGCAGCATCCCGCGGAGATCGACGACGACGCTCTGCTCGTGCTGCGGGTGGGCGAGGGCGATGTCGCCGCGTATCGCGCGCTCGTCGAGCGGTACGCGGCGAAGCTCTCGCGCTTCGCGGAGCGATTGCTCCGCGACGGAACCGAAGCCGAGGACGTCGTGCAGGAGACGTTCTTGAGACTCTGGCAGCGCGCCTCCGAATATCAGCCGAAGGCGCGCGTCACGACCTGGCTCCATCGCATCACGCACAACCTGGCCGTCGATCGCCTGCGCGCTCGCGGCCGCACACTCCCGCTCCCTGAAGAGGAAGAGATGCCCGTTTCTGCCCGCCAACCCACGCTGCTCGACGAAAAGCGCCGAGTCGTCGCGCTCGAAGCCGCGCTCGCCGCGCTTCCCGAGCGCCAGGCGACGGCGATCGTGCTCGTGCACCTGCACGGCCTCACGGGCGCGGAAGCGGCGGAGGTGCTGGGCGTCGGCATGGAAGCCGTCGAATCGCTGCTCGCGCGCGGCCGGCGCGCACTGAAGAGCGAGCTTACCGGTCTCGTGAAGGCGGAAGGGGGGGCAGCGTGAAGACGCCGCTCTCCCTCGAGCGCTTTCGCGCGTTGCTCGCCGCCTACGGCGCCCGTCCCGAGCTCTGGCCGGACACGGAGCGGGCAGCGGCGCTCGCGCTCCGCGACGCTTCGGTCGAAGCGCGCGCGCTCTTCGACGAGGAGGCAGGGCTCGATGCGACGCTCGGCGCGTTGCCGGAGCCTTATGTCTCGCCCGACTTCTTGCGACGCTTGAAGGAAGTGCCGCTGCGTGCTCCGCAGAAGCGGCGCTGGTTCGCGCTGCCCGGGATGTGGATCCCCGCCGTGAGCTGGGCGTTCGCTGCCGTGCTCGGGCTCGGCTTGGGCTTCAGCACCGACGCGCTCGACACCGGCGAAGCGGACGGCGGGAGCACGGTTGCCACCGTCGATTCCGCGGCGCCGTCGGGCGAAGACGCGGCCGCGACGGGGGAAGAAGATTTTTTCAGCGCGCTCGCTCTGGACGCGCTCGACGAGCTCGAGGAATGACCATGACCCCGCTATCCAAACGGCTAATCATCGCTCTCGTGCTGTCCGTTGCCGTGAATTTGCTGCTCGGCGGCGTGTTCGTCGGCGCGGCCATTCATCGCCACCGCATGCGCGCCGAACGCGCCATGCCGATGCCTCCGCGCGGCTTCGGACCTCACGAAGCCGGCCCGCGCGACGAACGTTCGCAGCGCGCCGAGCGCAAGCAACACGATCGACGCGAGGGGCGTGAAGGTCGCGAGGGTCGCGGCCCGCGCCGTGGCCCGGTGTTCGGTGGCTTGCTCGCCGACGACCTCCGTCCGCGCCGCGAGGCGGTCGCGAAGGCCCGCGCTGACGTGCACGAAGCGCTCGTGCGCGAGCCGTTCGATCCGGCGGCGCTCGAGCGCTCGCTCTCGGCGTTCGGAACCGAGTCGGCGACCACGCAAGACCTCGTTCGCAAGCGCATCGTCGAGCTTTCGAAGAAGGATCCGGAGACGCGGGCGAAGCTCGCGCACGGGTTCGAGCCGCGGGGCGCGCCGCGCGGCAAGCCGTGACGTTCGGCGCGTAACGTCACGGGACCTTTCCCGAGCTTGGAGCCCGCGGAGACGAAAGTTGACCGGTGGGCGGACCCCGCCGGCAACTTTGCCTCCGAGATGAGGCAGAGTGCGCATCGCTTCCGATTCGCGGCGTTTGAAGCCGTCCCCTGCGCCGCGCTCCTCGCGGTCGTTGCTTGTGGATCCTCTGCTACCGCGCCGAGCGGGGATCGTGATGCCGGCGGCAGCGGTGGCAGCTCCGGTTCGGCAACGTCGGGAGCCGGCGGTAAGAGCGCGGCGAGCGGCGGGACGACTCTGTCGAACGCCGGCAGGACGAGTGGCGGAGCGAGCTCGGTGAGCTCGGGGGGAGCCATGTCGACGGCGGGCGGCGGCTCGGGTGCCGCGGCGAGCGGCGCGAGCGGTGCGCCACCGGCGACCGGCGGCACGGCACAAGCTGGCGGCGGCGACGGCGGCGGTGCTGGCTCCGGCGGGGCGGGGGCGAGCGCGGGCAGCAGTGGCTCGAGCGCGCACGCCGGCGCCGGAAGCGGCAACGCTGGCAACGGCGGAGGAACGGGCGGCGGCGCAGGCACGATGGGCGGCGGGAGCGGCGGCATGCCGGGCAGTCTCGATCTCGTGGTTGCGCCGGACGGCGTCGAAAGCGCTGCCGGCACGCTCGACGCACCGACGACGCTCGCCTCCGCGCTCACGCGCATCACGGCGGGGCACACGATCTTCGCGCGCGCGGGTAGTTACACCTCGAACGCGCAGGTCACCATCGCGCGGGAAAATAGCGGCACGAGCGACGCGCCGAAATCGCTGGTCGCGTACGCCTCGGAGCACCCGGTCCTCGATTTCTCGTCGCAACCGTACGGGACGAGCTCGAACCCGCGCGGGCTTCAGATCAATGGCAGCTACTGGCACGTGCGCGGCGTCGAGGTCATGGGCTCGGCGGACAACGGCATCTACGTCGCAGGCAACGGCAACGTGATCGAAGGCTGTGTCACGCACGGCAATCGCGACACGGGCCTGCAGATCGGTCGCGCCAGCTCCGACGACGCGGATCCCTCGAGCTGGCCCTCCAACAACCTCATTTTGAACTGCGAATCGTACGACAACTACGACGCGCCGCCCGGCGGTGGCGAAAACGCCGACGGTTTCGCGGCGAAGCTCACGGTCGGTGCGGGCAACGTCTTCCGCGGCTGCGTTTCGCACCACAACATCGACGACGGCTGGGACCTCTACACGAAGACCGAGACCGGCCCGATCGGTCCCGTCACCATCGACCAGTGCGTTGCCTACGCGAACGGCACGCTCACCGACGGGACGAGCAACGACAACGGCGATCGTAACGGCTTCAAGCTCGGCGGCGACGACATCGCCGTCGCCCACGTCGTCACGCGCTCCGTGGCTTACAAGAACGGGAAGAACGGCTTCACCTGGAACAGTAACCCGGGCGCGATCCGGCTCTCCAACAACCTCGCCTTCGACAACGTCGAGGGCAACTTCAAGTTCGGCGACAACTCCACGCCGACCGCCGCCATCTTCACGAACAACGTCTCGCTCTGGACCACCACGTCGAGCACGCAGAGCGACAAGGCCATGGGCACCGATCAAAGCGGCACGAACGCATGGTGGGACAAGTCGGATGCCGTATCCGTCACGGCCAAGGGTCTCAGCGTGACGACCGCCGACTTCGCCGTCGCGCTCGCGAGCCCGAAGCTCACGCGCAACGCCGACGGCAGCCTGAATTTCGCAGCGTTCGCTCTCGCTTCCGGCAGCGATCTAGTGAACGCGGGCGTGGTCCCGCCCGGGGAGCTGCCGTTCACGGCCTCGAGCTATTACCAGGGCACGCCGGATCTCGGCGCCGTCGAAACGAAGTAGTCGGTTCGCCCTTCGTTGCGCCGAGGTAGCGGGGCGCGGGCCCCGCGAAGGGTCACGGGGCCGAGGTTTCGTCGAGCCACTGCTTGGTCTTGCTGCCGAAATCGGTCAGCGTCGTGAGGGCGGCGTCCGAGAACATGTTGGGCGTCCAGCTGTCGTCGGTCACCCACGCCGACCAGCTCGCTCCGTTGCCGTCGACGATCGCCCGGAACTTCGAGAGCCATTCGGCATCGTTCGTTCCGCCGACCGAGTCCGTCGAGTTCAGCATGTATCCCCATTCGGTGATGAAGACCGGGACGTTCGCCACCGCCGTTGCCAGCTGCGTCTGCGTCGCGGAGTTCCAGTTCGAGGGGTAGATGTGCATCGTGTACATCAGGTTCGTCCCCGTGAGCGGGGACAGGGAAGCGTCGCCCGGCTTTTGGCACCAGTTCATCGACGGCACGATCACGATGTTCTCCGGCGCGCCGGCGCGGATGGCGTCCACCCATTGCTGCGCGCGGGGCTTGAAGGTGGCCCACGACGTGCTCGTGTCCATCGGCTCGTTGAACGGCTCGTAGAGCACGTTCGTGTAGCCGGCGAACTTCGGCGCCAGGTACGCCCAGAACTCGGTCGCCTCCGTGGCCGAGGCGCCGTCCGTGTCGTCGATCTGGTGGTAGTCGAGGATGACGTACAGGCCCTTCGACGTGAGGTAGTCCACCGCGGGCTTCAGCATGCTCGCGACGTAGTCGTCGGCGCTCGGGCCGTTCTCGGTTCCACCGGCACCGCTCGGGAACGGATAGGGCGATGCGTACGGGAACATGCCGTTGTGCGACACGCGCGGATACACCGGAATGCGCACGACGCGCGCCTGGAACCCGGCGCCGAGCACCTTGTCGATCCGCTGCGTCACCGCAGCCATCGTGTTTCCGCCGTACGCGTAAACCATTCCGAGGTCGATGAGATCGATCCCGCGCAGCACCACGGTGTTGCCGGCCGGATCGAGGAGCTTCGTGCCCTCGATGTGGAGCGGTGGAATGTCACTGGGCGTGGTGCCGCCCGTTCCGGCCATGCTTCCGCCGGTTCCGCCGCTCCCCGCCGCGCTGCCGCCCGTGCCGCCCGGCGCGCTGCCGCCGTTACCGGCGCTGGCGCCGCCTGTCCCTCCGGGCGATGAGCCACCGCCGCCGCTCTTCCCCGCCGCGCCGCCCGCCGCGCCGCCTGTTCCGCCTTGCTCGACGTTGCCGGAACCGCCCTGGGCGCTTGAGCCGCCCTGGTTGGCCGTGCCGGATTCGGCGGCTTGCCCGCCGGAACCGCCGTCGTCGTCATCCGAATTGCTCTTCGAGCTGCAGGCGACCAGAAGGAGGAGGAGGGGACCGATAGCGTAACGAAGGTGAATGCGCATGGTGGGGAAGCTGAGGAGTATGACCTGACGCGCTGAACGCGGCCAGGCGCACTGCAATGGCCGGCCCCCCGGATTTCCGTTGAGAAAAAGACACTACAGCGTCGCCCCGAGGCGCGCGCGCGCCGCGCGGCGACGGGCGTTCCAGAGCACGATCGTCGCGAACGCGGGGGCGGCCACCGACGCGAGCACGATGACGATGGCGAGCCCGCCATCGATGCGCGGCACGTCGCACAGCACGACCTCGCCGAGCGTCGTGAGCGCGTCGAGCGCGACCACGACGAGCAACGTGGTCGCGAGCGAGGAGCGCCAGCGCCTGCTCAGCGCGAGCAGCGCGACGCACAGCGCGATATCGAGCGCGATCCACGACCACTTGACGAGCAGCGAAGGGAACCAGCGCGGCCCTCCGCCGATGGCCATGACGAGCGTCCACGGAACGAGCAGCAGCGCGAGCACGCGCACCACGATGGCGGGTCCGCGCAAGAGAGCTTCCACGCCGTAGCTCAAGAGTCCGCGCCGCGAAAACGCCGAGAGGGCATCGAGCACGGCCGTTTCGGGGCGTTCGTCGGCGGGGTAGGTGAGGTAGATGGGGACCCACTCGCGCGGGCGGAATTTGGCCTTGAAGGCCTGGATGCCGGAGAAATCGTAGAGCGGCGAGCCGAGGCGCGCGAAGAACCGCAGCGTGCCCGTGACGCTGCCGGCGAGAGGAGCCAAGCCGAGCGTCATGTAGTCGCTTCCCCGCGTGGCCGCGTCGTTCATGGCCGCGGCGACCAACGCCTCGACGGTACCGTTCGGTGCAGAGCTCGCGCGGATCAAGTCTTCGATGAACCAGCCGTTCCGGGCGTACACGGGAACCACCGCGGCGAACCCGACGAGCTCGTCGCCGCGGCGCGCCACGAAGAGGCGGCGCTCGGAGGCGAACGTGAACGGCTCGACCCGCACGAGGAAGCCCATGGGCGGCATGGGGCGTGTGGCGAGCCACGCATCGACGAGCTTCTCGAGTGCCTGCCGGAGCGGCGCCCCCTGCTCGGCTACTTCGCGCGGGTCGGCAAGCGTCACGCTGACGCCTTTGGCGCGCGCGCGCCGGAGCTGCTCGCGCAGGCTCGGCGTCGCGCTCACGACCGCGTCGAATTCGCGCGGATCCCAGAGCGGCTGCTCGCCGATCAGCAGCGACACGAAACCGGGCAGACCCGCGGCCCTGAGCTCCGTGGCGAAGAACACGACGCGCCGTCCGGCGTGTTTCGCCGCTTGGGCGAACTCGCGAGCGACGGCGTCGAGCGCTGCCTCCGGAGCGATGGGCGCGCCGGCCGCGACCCAAGCCCGCCCGGTGTCGACGTACGCGACGGGGCTTCCGTCGGCCGCGAACCAGTACAAAAATTCGGAGCCGAGCGTTTGGAACGAGGTCGCGTTCCAGCCGAAGCGCTCGAGCGCAGCGAGGACCCGGGTGCGGGCGTCGTCAGCGTGCGGCAAGGTTTCGCCCGGGGTGCGCGCTCACGGAGCGAGTGTGAGCTCAAACCAGCCGAGCGACGAGCTCGAAGTCCGTCCGCGTGGCCCGCCCGTGCCCGCGTCTAGCGCCGTGCTCGCTTGGCGCTCGGGTGTGCTCGCCCGAGAAAGGTGCCGCCCGGCTTACCGAGCGACGCGACCACTTTGGTCACGTTGCGCTCGCGCGCCGCGTCGGATTTCAAGCCCGCGAGGTAGCGCAGGATCTCCTTCTGGCGGCTCGGCGGGAGGGCCGTCCACGCTTGCTTGGCTTTCGGTCGCAGGGCGAGCGCGCGCCGGAGCGAGGCCGGCATCGGGTGCGTCGGTCCGCCGCGGTAGCTCGCGTCGAAGGAGACAGAGGCGGTCACGCTATCGCCGACCGCGGTGGCCGAGGCGGCTCGGATGGGCCCGTTCAGATAGAGGTAGAAGGTGCCGTCACCGGCCGGCATGAGGTTCACGCGCGCCGGTGGCGAGGGCTGGCCGTTGATCGTCACGAGCACGGGCATCGGGCGCTTCCAGGCGGGTTTCAGGGCGGTTGCCTGGTGGGCGCTCACCCGGAGGTAGGGGTTGATGTCGCGGATCCGGATGCGCTGGGTGAAGCGGACGGCCGTCACAAATGTAAACCTAGCCGGGGTCGTGCGGCGGGTGGGGCGTTCGTGTCGAGCATCTCTTCGGCCTGCGGCGGAACATCCCTGCGCGGTCCTTGCGGCGGTCGGCGGCCAGGGGGACAATGTGCGGCGGGGTGCGGGACGTCCGGCTTCTTACTCACATGCTCATACTTCCCGGTGGCAGCGCCCAAGGCGTTGAGGGTCACGCAGCCGACAGCTCCTTAGCCGAACGCCGCGGGGCGTTGTCGTGGGTGGTGCTGGTCGTGGGTTTCGTCGTGGGTGGCTGCCAGATGCTGCTCGGAGACTACACGACGGTCGAGGACGGGCATCGCTGCGGGCTCGACGCTGCGCGCTGCGTCGGCAACGTGCTTCAGAAGTGCAATAGCGGCCGCACGGCCTGGGACAACGCGGCGATCTGCGCGTCCGAGACGCTCTGCGACGAGACGAAGGGCGCCTGCATTCCGCCGACCTGCGCCGCCGACGAGCGCCACTGTCAGGACGCGGAGCTCGAGATATGCAAGGCGACCCGCGACGGATGGGCCCTGCTTCAGACGTGCGACTCCGCCGGGCTTTGCAGCACCGAGCGCGGGATCTGCACGGACACGCCCTGCGAGCCGCGCGAGATTCAATGCAACGGTAACGTCGTCCAGATCTGCAGAGACGACCGCTCCGGGTGGGACGACGTCGAGCCCTGCGACTCGGCCGCGCTCTGCAACCGGGCCCAGGGCGGGTGCGACCCAGCCGCCTGCAAACTGGGCGATTTCCATTGCGACGGAGCCGAGCTCGAGACCTGCAACGCCATGCTCGACGGCTGGGACACCGTCAAAAACTGCGCGAGCGAAGCCCTCTGCGATCCGACGACGGGCACGTGCGGCACGGCGAATTGCACGATCCCGGGGATCTTTCGTTGCACCGCAGACGGCGGGCTCGAGCAATGCGACGACGACCTCACGGGCTGGCTCCCGGTGCAGGCCTGCGACTCGCCCGCGCAATGCAGCGCGGTGAGCGGGATGTGCACGGCCGACCCTTGCACGCCCGGTGCGCGCCAGTGCAACGGTCCCGTGCTCGAGGTGTGCAACGCGACGAGCACGGCCTGGGAGCCTTCGGCGACGTGCGAGTCGGACGGCCTCTGCCAGCAGACGCTCGCTGCCGGGAGCGCCGGTTGCGTCCCGCCGGTTTGCAATCCGAACGACACGCGCTGCATGGACCTGCAGCCCCAAATCTGCAACGCCGGCCGCACCGATTTTCGCGACAACGGCGCAGCGTGCCTGACGGCCGCGCTCTGCAACGCCAGCACGGGCACCTGCAGTACCCCCGTTTGCGAGCCCAACCAGACCCGCTGCACGGGCGCGCAACCGGAGATCTGCAACGCCGGCCGCACGGATTTCGTGCCTAACGGTCCCGCTTGCGCGAGCGAGGCGCTCTGCAATCGCGACACGGGCACCTGCGGCGACCAGAAGTGCCAGGCCGGTCAGCTTCGGTGCGACCCGGACAATCCGACGCACCTCGTGCGCTGCAAGGACGACCTCACCGATTGGGACACGCTGAACCCGTGCGACACCTGCACGACCGCGGAGCTCTGCACGGCCTCGATCGGCGCCGCCACGTGCGACGAGACGTCCTGCAAGGAGCCCGTGTGCACGGCGGGGACGCCCCATTGCGGAGGCACCGGCAGCGATCAAGGCAAGATCCTCGAGGTATGTAACGTCGGGCGCACCGGGTACACGCCGTGTCAGACCTGCGTCACGCCGGAGCTTTGCACGGCGTCACAGAAGACGCCGTTCACCTGCACGGCGACATCTTGCACGGCGCCGTCGTGCAGTCCGTCCGATCGCTGGTGCGGTGGCAACGGCGATCTCGTCCTTTATCAGTGCCCGCCGAGCCGCATCAACACGATGGCGACGGTGCTCGACACGTGCGCGACCACCGGCTTGTGCGAGCTCACGCACCAGAACAACGCGGCCGAGTGCGTCGAGCCGAGCTGCGCCCTCACCGACAGGTGGTGTGGAGGGACCGGAAATCGCACGCTCTATCAGTGCCCCGCGAGTCGCATCAACACGGAAGCGACCGTGCTCGACACGTGCGCGACCAATGGTCTCTGCGAGCTCACGCGCCAAAAGAACGAAACGACCTGCGAAGCGGGGTGCGCCGTCAACGCGACCCAATGCGGAGGCACGGGCAACCGAACGCTACAAATGTGCAAGACGGACCGCACGGGCTTTCAGGACTGCGACACGTGCACGACCGCCGCGCTCTGCACCGATTCCCTCGGCGCTACGACCTGCAATACGAGCGCCTGTCACGCGTGCCTCGCCGGTGACGCGCAGTGCAACGCGATGGGCAACTACGAGACGTGCAACGCCTCGCACACCGGCTTCGACGTGACGGATTGCATGGGCTACGGCTGCGACGCGGCGACGGGCTGCTTGCCGGGTGGCACGGGTGGCACGGGTGGCACGGGTGGCTCCGCGGGCATGTCCGGCACCGGGGGCACGGCCGGCCTCGAGTGAATCGCGCCGAGTGCTGACGATCAGAACTGCGTGAGCTCGAGCCCGCCCGGGTACCAGTAGCTCGTGTAGCTGCCGTAGCCGTAGACGGTGATGCCGACTCGATCGCTCGCTTCGATGGTGTGGTTGCCGGTCCCGGAGTTGTCGAGCTGCACGCGCCGGATGCTGTATCCGGTCGAGCCGATCGCCGTTCCGGCCGCGAGCGTCTGGTCGTCGAGCGCGACGGTCGCGTTCGCGGGGGCCGTGATGTTCACGTAGTTCGTGAGGTAGTTCACCGGCGCGTGGAAGAGGTATTGCGTGCGGTACTGTTGGACGGGCACGGCGAGCACCATGTCGGGATCGCCCGTGTTGCCGCCGGCATCCTGGCCGAGCGCATACTCGGCGACGAGGATCCGCTTGTTCGCCGTGATCTGGAACGTCTCGGCGCTCTGGCTGAGCTCGAAATAGTCGCCTGCGTTCGTCAGGGAGGTCGGGGCCCCGGTCTGTGCCGGCGAGTAGGAGACGGTCGTGTTCGCCTCCGTCGCGATCACGCGCACCATCCGCGCTTTCTCCGTGGTCGCCGTGATGAGCGGGGTCGCAACGATGTACGTCGTGCCCAAGGTCTCGATGGGCAGCATCGCCTCCTCGAGGTGATCGCACGCGGTCACGTTGTAAGGGACGTTGGTGCAGGTGTGGCCGCCGATCACCTGCACGGGCTTGTTCGCCGTGACGCGCGTACCGGTGAGGTCGCTCACGTCGGGACCGCCGCCGCCGGTGTTGCTCGCGACCTGCAGGACGTCGCCTGCGTCGAGCGTGACCGTTCCCGTGCCGTTGGCTGCGATGCCCGCGCCGGCGTAGACGATCTTTCCGGTGGCGGACGGCGTGAGTGTCACCTCCGTGTCGTCTTCCTTCGCGACGACGGCGTAGACGCCCGGGTACGTGGTCGAGCCCCCGAAGATCCAGGTGTTTCTCGCCGCGACGACGTAGTTGCCCGTCCAGGTGTTGGTCGGCAAGAGGAGCGAGGCGTCGTTCGTGTAGGTCGCAGTGCCGTTCTTTTGGTAATTCAGAGGGTTGTATTGGTAGACGGTGACCGGCTGATCCGTGCGTAGTCGGTACGCGCCGTCGGCCAAGAGAGCCGTATTGGCCGTCACGAGGCTCGTCCACGGTAGGATCATGACCGCCACGTCGCCGGCGGCGGCGGTAGAGGTCGCGATCGACGTCGCTCCTTGCGTGACGGTGATGTGAGCGGTCTTGGTCCCCGTGTTGGCGACGGCGACGGCATAGTCGCCGACCGAGAGCGAGAGGACCTGGTTGCTGACGACCGTCGGGTAATAGTCGCAGCCGAGGTAACTCGAGCCGAGCGAGGACACGGCGCACGGACCCTTGCACAGGCCGTCCTGGCAGCTGAGCCCCTGCACCGGATCGCAGTATTCCGTCATTTCCACGGCCTTGCCGCTGCGATCGAAGCCGCAGAAGTGCGAGGTGTCGTCGTCGCACTCGCCGTAGCCGACGCCACACTCGCTGCGGCAATCGGCGGAGCAGGTGAAGTCGTCCTCGCTGTTTCCGTCGTCGCACACCTCACCGGGCTCGATGCTGCCGTTGCCGCAGGTGTTGCAGCGGCTCGTGCTGACGCTCGAGCAGTCCTGGCTGCAGGTGAGGCGGCCGCCGGTGAAGCCGTGATCGGCGCAGGTGTCGCCGTTGAAATCCGTCCCGTCGCAGAGCTCGTCGGCTTCGACGAGGTCGTTGCCGCACTCGATGGGCTCGTCGCCGCAGCTCGTCGTGACGATCGTGCAGCCGACGCAGGTGAGCTTTCCGCCGGGGAAATCGAAATCGGTGCAATCCTTGCCGCGGAAGTCCGTCGCGTCACACTCTTCGAACTCCGGGTCGCCTTCGGCGCCATCGGCGACGCCGTCTCCGCACGTGACGCAGCTCGACGTGTCGAGCGTGCAGTCGTCGGCGCAGCTGAGCGTTCCACCGGTGAAACCCTCGCGTACGCAGGTGGCCCGCCCGAGCCGCTCGCCGTCGCACGCTTCGCCCTCGTCGATGAGGCCGTCGCCGCAATGCGCCAGCTGGCAATCGGTGCGGCAGGTGCCGGCGCGAAAATCGGAGTTGAGGGCTCCGTCGTCGCAGCCCTCGCCGTCGTCCTGCACGTCGTCGCCGCAGCTCGGCAGGGCGCAGTTCACGCGACACGCGTTCGGCGTGTCGTCGGAGTTCATGGCTCCGTTGTCGCACTGCTCGAGCCCGTCGAGCACGGCGTTGCCGCAGTTCGCGGACGCCGTGCAGCCCTTGAGGTCGAACGTGCAGTTGGCGCGGCAACCGAGCGGACCGGGACCGAAGCCCAGTCGCTCGCACGTGTTGTCGGCGAGCGCGAAACCGTCGCACTGCTCCAGCGCGTCGAGCACGCCGTCGCCGCAGCTCGTCGAGGCCGCCTCGCCTCCTTCGCCGAGCCCTCCGCCGCCCGCGCGGCCGCCCATGCCGCCGGTCGCGAACCCGGCGGCTCCTCCGGACGGTCTGCCGCCGTTGCCGGCCGCCGTGTTCCCGCCCGCGCTCGGCGTGTTGCCGGCGCCCGCGTCGTCGTCGTCAGCGTTGGATTTGTTCCCGCATCCGTTGAGGACGAGGGAGGCCGTGAGCAGCGCGCCGAGCTTGAAGAAAGAGCTTCGCATCGTTCCCACCATCACTCCCCGACCACCCCGGGCGCGCCCGGAACGATGACCACCACGTCTTGCGTGTCGAGCACCGCCCCGGTCTGCTCGTCCACGATGTCGATGAACGCCTTGAAGACCTGCGGATCCGCCGTCTCCTTGACCGTGGTGTTGCGCGCCTGCACCTCGAAGAACAGGCGTGCTCCGTCACGGCTCACGCTGCTCGAGCCGACGGCGAACCCCGCGAAACCGTTGTCGTAGTCGGCGCCCTTGAAGGCCGCAGGCTGGGGGACGGGGTTGCAGCTCCACTCCGGTTCTTTCGGAGGCTTGAAGCTGTCGTCGGGCTCGTTGGCGACCACCTTCTTCAAGAACTCGCTCGTGTCGGGCGTGCCGTCTTCGCCGTCGTCGCGGCCCGCGGCGTAGACGTCGAACTTCGTGTACTTGATGATGGCGTCGATGCCGTCCGTGGTGACGTCGGCGAGCCCCGTTCCGTCGCCCTGGATCTGGTAGCGAAGCACGCACTCCGGCTGATCGTCGGCGCCCGTCGTCGGGTCCGTCGCGTCGGGCAGGCAGCACTTGTCGGCGCCGCAGCGCCAGGCCGTGGCGCTGGTCTTGAACGAGCAGGGCGGGACGGTGGCCCGCGTGTACTCCGAGATTTCGGTGAGGCTCGCGGCTGCAATCGGCGACGTGCCGTTCTGAATCGTGATCACCCGCGCGCCGATCTTGTCGAGGGCCGCGAAGGCGTCGTCGTGGTCGTGCGCCTCGTACGTGGTCGGGTACGAGCTGACGGCGGTATCGTGCGACTCCGCGTCCGTCGCGTGCACGATGATCGGCAAGGCTCCGCGCCGGAACTGCGCGCCGCCGATGCGCCCGCTCACGCTGAACGGCCCGAAGTCGCCTCCGGCCCCGGAAATGCCCGAGCCGTCCGCCGCCTGGAACAAAGCCTCGTAGCCCGCCTCCGGGATATCGCCGCCGGCACCGAGCGAGAGCGCGTTGGCGGCGGCCTGTGCCGTCGCTTCGCTCGTCGTGATGCCGCTGAAGAGGTGGAAGGGCTCGTCGCCGGGGTTGCCGAAGGGCGACTGGGGGAAATCTTCGAACGATGCGACGCCGAAGGCAGCGTCCGAGACCCGATCGCGCGTGTCCGAGATGATCGACGAGAGGCCGGACTTCAGGCTCACGATCACGCCGTTCATCGAGGCCGTCGTGTCCACGTCGAAGAAGACGTCCGCCTTCTGGACGCGTGGCACGAAGCGCAGCGTCGCGCTCTGCGTGTCGCCCTTGTACGGGAGCACGAAGTAGAACTCGACGCCGTGATCGAGGATCGTGTCGCCGTCGTCGCAAGGATCCGCGCCCGTGAGCACCTCGACGAGATCGCTGTAGCCGTCACCGTCCGCGTCGGGATCGAGCCGGCCGCACTCCGCCTCCTTGTCGTCGGGTAGTCCGTCGTCGTCCGCGTCGGGATCGAGGAAGTCGGGCACGCCGTCGAAATCCGAGTCGATCGGGGGCGTGTCGACGCTGTGATCGCCCGCCTCCTTCGCGTCCGAGAAGCCGTCGCCGTCGCTGTCGTCGTCGACGGCGTTGGCGACGCCGTCGTCGTCCGCGTCCTTGAGGCCTTCGTCGCCGTCGCTGATGCCGTCGTCGTCCGAATCGCGGTTTTGCGGATCGAGGCCGTGCTTTACCTCGTCCCCGTCGGAAATGTCGTCGTTGTCGGAGTCGGTGTCGAGGTAGTCGGGCGTGAGATCGCCGTCGGTATCGAAGCCGGTCGCGACCTCCGTCGCGTCGGGAATGCCGTCGCCGTCGGAGTCGAGATCGATGTAGTCCGGCGCGTCGTCGTGGTCGGTATCCCGCGGGCGCGTGGCGAGGTCCGTGTCACCCGCCTCGAAGGCGTCGCTGATGCCGTCTTGGTCCGAGTCGTCGTCGAGGTAGTCGGGGGTGCCGTCGCCGTCCGTGTCGCGGGACGGCGCGCCTTCGTCGAGATCCGAAACGGTGTCGCCGTCGCTGTCGGCACCCGGCTCGATCGGCGCGCCCGCAGCGCCGCCTTGATTCAGGCCACCGGCGCCGCCGAGGCCGCCCGCGGAGCCCGCCATGCCCCCGCTGTTCGAAAATCCACCGGTGTCGGCCCGGCCGCCCGAGCCGGCGGCTCCGTTTCCGCCGCTCGCGGGCGCACCCGCGTCGCCGTCGGGCTCATCGCCCTTGTCGGAGCAAGCAAACAGGCCGATGACCGGCAACACCACCAAGAGTGAAGAAAAGCGAGGCACCACGGCGCCCTCCGCGGGCGAGTCTAACGCGAGACGCGTCGCGCGCCACCCCCGAGTTCGAGCTCGGGAGGGGCCTCGGAACCCCAAGGAAGGTTTTGCCAAGAGCGCACGTATCCTCCGCGCGCTCGTCGAAAGTCGAGTAGCGCTCGGGCAAACCGAGAGATAGGCTTCGTCCCGCGTGGGTAGGAAACCGCTGTACCAAAGGCGCAAGAGCGCGATCAATCTCGCGGGGTTAGCGCTCGTTGCGCTCGTTCTCGACGCGGGAGCGTGCTCCAGCAAGGCGCCCAGCGTCCGGACCGAGGGGCCAACCGGTGGCAGCGGCATCGCGGCCGGCACCGGCGGCACGGGCGCAAGCGCGGG
>DASUGE010000332.1:0-14769 GCA_036274215.1 Polyangiaceae bacterium
CAGCGCCCGCCGAGCCTCCGCGAGGTGCGCGCCGTGCTCGGCGCGCGCCCGAGCGACGTGCCGCTTCGCACCGAGACGGGCTCGACGCTCGGTACGCCCTGCTACATGGCACCCGAGCAAGCGATGGGCGAGCGCGTGATCGATCACCGCGCGGACGTCTGGGCGCTCGGTGTCATCCTCTACGAGTGCTTGAGCGGGATGCGGCCCGTCGAGGGCGAGAACGCGGCGAAGATCATGGTGCGGCTGCTCAGCACGGGCATCATGCCCATCGAGAAGCTCGTGCCCGGCGTCCCGCGCGAGCTCGCAGCGCTCTTGATGCGCATGCTCTCGCGCGAGCGAGCACAGCGCCCGCCGAGCCTCCGCGAGGTGCGCGCCGTGCTCGGCGCGCTCACGGCCGCCCAGGCCCCCGACTTCGGCGAGCCGTCCGTCGAGCTCGCGACGAGCGAGAGCTTCACGCTGCCGGCCCCCAGCACGAGCGCACCGTTGACGCGTCCCGCGCCCGCAACGGGCGAAGAGCGCCGTAAGCTCGTGGCCTTTGGTGTGGGGGCGCTCGCGCTCGTGGGGCTCGCCGGGGCCGTGATGGTGCTGCGTCCGCGGACGACGGCGGGCCCGGAGCAGGCCGCGGCGGCGCCCGCTTTGGGGAGTGCCGTGGAAAGCGCGGAGCCGACACCCGCGCCCGCGCCCGTTAGGACGACCGCGACCGCGGCGGCGACGAACGCACTGCCCGTCGCGACGAGCGCTGCTCCGATCGCTCTGCCGGCGAGCGTGACGGTACCAGCAAGCGCATCTCCCACGGCGAGCGCCGTAGCGGCGCCGGCCTCGGCGGATGCGCCCCACGTGGCGCTCACTCGCATCAAACGCGGCGAGCGCGTGCCGACGACGAACGGCGCGGCCAAGCCGAGCCCGGCGTCGAGCGGCACGACCGGCACAACCGGCACGACCGGCACGACGGTGGGGCTCGCGCCGGGAGCGGCGTGCGAGCGCTCTCGCGATTGCGCGAGCCAGCTCTGCCTCGCATTCGTTTGTAAGTAACGCTCGCCGTCGCGTGAGCCGGGCGCTCACCCGGAGTCGGGATCCGAGCTATTTCCGGCCGCGCCCGGACGCTCGTTGCTCGGTGAGTCGGCGGGCTGGTGGAGCACGTGCAGGTTCGTGACGCAAAAGTCGTAAACCGTCGCGGTCTCGAGCGACGGCATCGCGAAGTCGAGGTGGGTCAGCGCCGTGAGATCGAGTGGATGCCCCGGATTGTCGAGATCGTCAGGAAGGTCTGCGAACAACAGCTCCGCCCCCTGCGCCGGAATCGTGAGGACCTGGAAATGCGAGTCGTCGTCGGTCGTGCCGACGACGACCTCTAGCTCCATGCTCCCGGTGCGCTGCGACTCGATGTCGAACGAAAAACCGATGACCCGTCCGCCCGCCCTGACTCTGGTCGCATCGAACGCCGCCCCATCGTTCAGGTTGAGCGCGAGGCCGGCGCCCGATTGGTTGCTCGTCACGTGGGCGGCCGTCGTGAGCCGCGCGCAAGCCGTGCCGGACGTTTCGCCGGGCACCCCCGCCGCGACGGCCCACCCCGGCTCGCCGAGGGGCGGAGGCCCGGAGAGCGCCTCGTCGCGCTCGGTGCAGCAGCTCTTCGTGGGGGAATCGTCCGGACACGTGAACGATCCGTTCATGATCTGCGGCAGCACGGCGCCGCAGTCGTCGTAGAGAAACCACGGACCCGAGATCTCGAACGCGTTCTCGCCCTCGCGCACCTTCCCCGCAGCGTCCCAGGTCAACAGATCGCCGGCCTCGCTGGGCTGGGTCATGCCGCCGTCGGGCACCGCGATACACGCGTGCTCCGGCGAGCAGAGCATGCCGTCTTCACAATCGGCCGTCGCACGACAATCGACGATCGCAATCGGGTCAACCTGACACCCAAGCACAGCGAGTGCCGCCGTCGCTAGAACGAGGCTCAGAAGTCGGCGCGCCATCGCACTCCCGTGAACGCGGCCCCGACCTCGACACGCGCGCTCTGCTGCACCTTCTTGTCGTCTTTTCGAGTCGCGAGCTCGAACACGCTCACGCCCACGGCGCCGAGCCCGACGACGGCCGCGGCCACGCCGCCCCAGCGCAGCCCCTTGGCCGCGAGAATGTCGTTGCCGATGTGCTGCGCCGTCGAAACGTCCCCGGCCGTCGTGGCCTTGCAGACGTCGCCCTCGAGGACGACGCAGACTTCCTCGAGCTGGTCGTGTTTTTTCGAGATGTTTGCGGTGGTTGCGACGATGATGACGGCGCCGCCCGCGAGGAGCGCGCCGCCTGCGATGAGCACCGGCGTGGCCCAGCTGCCGCGCGAGGAGGCGACCGTGTCTTGCGGGCCCCGGGGCGCGCTTGGGGGCGCGGGGGCCGCCGCGGGGGGCGCCGCGGGAGCCGCCGCTGGCTCGAGCACGAGCGTGATGGCCGTCGTTTGGTCTGCGTTTACCGTGATATCGCCCTCGAGGGGGCGAAACCCCGTGGCGTCGGCGTGCAGCTTGTGAATGCCGGGGACGAGAGGAATGGCGTGCGCGAGCGGCAGCGTGCCGCGCTTGCGCTCGTCCACGTAGATGCGCGCACCGGCGGGGCCTGCCAGTGCGAGCCCGCCGAGCGAATGCTCGTGCTCGTTGACGAACGCTTGGGCCCGCTCGCGGGCCTTGCCGGTGATGCCGAGCTCGAGGGCGTCGGTGTAGGCGCCGAACGCTTCGTCGACGAGGTCGAGCCGGACGGAGGCTTCGGCGTACTCGAACTTCGCGTCCATGGTCGGGTTGAATTCGATGGCGGCGCCGAACAGCTCGAGCGCTTCGCGCCAGTCAACGGCGCTGCCCGTTTCGAGCGCCCGGTCGCGGGCCGCGGCGGCGCGCGCCACGGCCGAATCGTAGCCGTCGGCACGCGCCAGTGACGAAAGCGTCACGCCGAGCGACAGGCACGAGAGGGCGACGAGCCGGCGAACCGACATGATCGACGATTGTCTACTCCACGCGAAGGGAGAGCAACGGGCGCGCCTAATCAGACCTTCAAACTGAACGGCGTGAAGTTGGTGTTGCGATCGTAGTAGTCTTCTTGCTCGGCGCGCTTGAAGAATCCGACGACCTTGTAAGTGAGCGGGGTCGCGACGATCTCCCAACCTACCTTGAGGCAGTAGTTGAAGATCATGATGCGGACGAGCAGATGGTTCGGCATCCAGCTCACTCCGTAGAACGCGAGCGGGTAGAAAATGAGCGTGTCGACCGCTTCGCCGGCGATCGTCGAGCCGATGGTGCGAAACCAGAGCATACGGCCGGCGGTGACGATCTTGAGCTTGGCGAGAGTGAAGGAGTTTACGAACTCTCCACAGCAGTAGGCAATGAGCGAGCCCATGGCGACGCGCCAGGTCGAGCCGAACGCCCATTCGAGCAGGGCTTGATCCTTGAACTCGTCCGCAGGCGGCAAGCTCACGACCACGAAGCTCTGGAAGGAGGCGAACGCGAGCGCGGCGAAGCCGGCCCACACCACGCGGCGCGAGCGCGCGTACCCGTAGACCTCGGTGAGCACGTCGCCGAAGAGGTAAGCGATGGGGAAAAACAGGTTGCCGGCGCCGAAGACGAGCTCCTTCCCGCCGACCACCACGTGCGAGACCTTGCGCACGCCGATCAGGTTGCTACAGAGGAGGACGCAGACGAAAGCGCCCAGCACCAGATCGTAGTAGCGGTACTGGCGCGGGACGCGGACTTCGATCGGACTCTTTTGGGTGGCGACCGTCGTCATTCGCCGTCCTCCTCCTCGTCGTTCGTGTCTGCTCCGGACCATGCACCCATGGCGGGTGTCGTCAGGCGCGGGCGCCGCTTCTCGCCGCGCTCGACGCGCGCGAGGAGCTCGTCGACGCAGCCGAAGAGCATGGCGTTGTCGCGCGGCAGCCGGCTGCCGCCGAGCGCCGCCTGATACTCCGGGACGCGCTCGAGGAACTGCGCGATCGAGCGACCGTCGAAGCGCGGCGCCGAGGCGCCGTAGCCGAGCGCTTCGAGGTAGCGAGCGTTGAGCTCCTGCTCGTACTGGCCGGCGACGGGGATCGAGAGCGTCGGGATGCCGAGCGAGACGGCCTCGGCGAGCAGAGAGAAGCCGCCGCCGCACACGACCGCGCGCGCCGTCGAGAGATCCTCGAGGAATTTCTGCTCCGAAAACGGGCACAAGGTGACGTTGCCCTCGCTGCCCTCGCGCCCGAGGCCGTAAACACGGAAACGGAACGGCAGCTGCTTCAGTGTGGGAACGAGCGCCTGGTTCGTGGTCTGCGTCTGGTAGACGAGCACGTGCGAGCCGGGCTTCCATTCGAGGCCCTGCACCTCCGGCCGGAGAATCGGCGGGATCAGCGTCGTGAACTTCTTCTTCACCGGCGGGAAGAAGAAGCTCGTGACGACGTAGTGGTACGCCTTCGGCACCTTCATCTTCACGGCGAGGCGCGCGACCTCGAAGTCGAAGCCCTTGGCCTTGACAAGGCCCTTGTCGTGACGACAGCGGTTGATGATCTGCATGTTGTCGATGCTGATCACCGGCACGCCGTGGCGCGTACCGTAGAGCGCCGCCCACGATTCGAAGTCGCTGATGACGACGTCGGGCAGGAAGCCGGACTCGGCGACGCGGCGGTAGACCTTGACGTTCTTCTTGATCCCCTCGGGCGCGTTCTTCAGGTTGGAGAAGACGCTCTGCGTGCGGTCGAGCGCGTTGCCGAAGTACTGGAGGGTGAGACCGTGGATCTCCTCGACGCTGACGTTCGAGAAGCTCGAGAGCTTCTTGACGAGGAAGCCGTGCGCTCGGCCGGAGACGACGATGCGGATCTCGTGTCCCTTCTGCGCGAGGTGCTGGAGCACGACGAGGCTCCTGGTTGCATGCCCCATGCCTTCGCCGACCACGCCGTAGAGAACGCGCACCGGGTGACCCTTGCACCTTCGCGCGCCGGCCGGAAGAGTGACCCTACCCTCGGGTTTTGCTAGGCTCGCCCCCCATGTCGGCCGCTCCGCCACCCGAGCTCGACGGGCGGCAGCGCCGCCACCTCCGAGCGCTCGGGCACCACCAGAAGCCTGTCGTACAAATCGGCTCGCAGGCGCTCACGCCGGGGGTGCTCGACGCCGTCAACAGCGCGCTCACGCAGCACGAGCTCGTGAAGGTGCGGGTTTCCGGCGACGTTCCGACGCCGGTCGCGGAGCTCGGCAGCGAGATCGCCGAGAAGACCCGCTCGGCGCTCGCACAAACCATCGGCCGCACGCTGCTCTTCTATCGGCCCCACCCGAAGAAGCCGAAGATCGTGTTGCCGAAAGGAGCAGCAAAGCGATGACGACCCCCGCCGTGAAGCGTGTCCCGACCGAGGGCAACCTCGCCTGGCTCGATCTGGAGATGACGGGGCTCGACCCCACGACGGACGTGATCCTCCAGGCCGCGCTCATCATCACGAACGGCGCGCTCGACATCATCGAGGAATACGTGGTCGACGTCTGGCAGCCCGAGAGCGAGCTCGCGAAAATGACGCCCTTCGTGCGTGACATGCACGAAAAATCGGGCCTGCTCACGCGCCTGCGCGCGTCGAAGGTCGACAACTGGGCGACCGAGCAGCGCCTCCTCGAGCGCGTGGCCGGCCACTGCACGTACCCCGCCATCCTCTGCGGCAACACGATCGGGCAGGACAAGCGCTTCGTCGAGCGCCACATGCCGGGGCTCGCCGGTTACCTCTCGTACCGCACGATCGACGTGAGCAGCGTGAAGCTCCTCGCCAAGGCGTGGTACGGACCGACCGCCGTCTTCGACAAGCCGAAGGATCGCGAGCACGACGCGCTCTTCGACGTGAGGCAATCGATTGCCGAGCTCCAGCACTATCGAAAAACGATCTTCCGCTAGGCTTCTGCTCGCGCTCTCCGCGCTTTCGCTCGGCTGCTCGCGAAACGAGACGCCGGCGCGCGCGAAGTCCGAGCCGCCGCCGGTCGCATCGACGCCGGAGCCAGCTCTCGTCCCGTCCGAGACGGCGGCAGCGCTGCCGTCACCCGATGCCACCGGCGGTCCACCGGCACCCGCCGCGGAGAGCGGGCCGCCCGCGCCCGCAGGTGCGGCGCTCGCTCCCCTCGACAGCGTGAGCGCCGAGCAGCTCCTCGCCGAGGTTCGTCGTTTCGGCGGCAAGGGGACCCTCGTCAACGCGTGGGCCAGCTGGTGCGGCCCCTGCAAACACGAGATCCCGATGCTCGAGAAGCTCGCGAAGAAGTACGCTTCCGCGGGCATCCACGTCGTGCTCGTCTCGCTCGACGAGCCTGCCGATCGCGAGAAGGCGGCTGCTTTCCTCACGGAAAGAAAGCTCGCCTTGACGAGCTATCTCGCAGAGCGCCCCCTCGGCCCCTTCAAGCAGGGCATGAACCCGCGCTGGCCCGGCATGCTCCCCGCAAGCTTCCTCTACGACTCGACCGGAGCGCTCCGTTTCTTCTGGGGCGGTGAGGCTTTCGAGCAAGAGGTGGCGCCGGTGCTCGAGGCGTTCGCGGCGGGCAAGGCCATCCAAGGCGAAGCGGCACCGGCTATTGCGCCCGAGTGAACCGGCGTCGGCCGGGGGGAGCGGAAGCGCAACGGGTAGCGCCTCGCGATCCCGCCAATCCGTTGAAGCAGCATGTGCCGGCCACGCCGGTTGCTCGTGTTGGGTTGTGACCGGTGGTGGGCCTGTCGATCAGTTCTTCCGAGACCGAAGCGTCGTTTCGGGCGGGCTTGCGCCCGCCGGCATCATGTAAACGGCACCACACCACCTCGAAAACGACGGCCTCTCCCCTCGCGCCCCCCGCTTGTCCGCTCACTCCGCGCGGCTGAGCGGCTCCTTCCCGAGCGCGCGCGCACGCTCCATGAGCGACAGGAGCTCGCGGCGGTCGCCGGTGGCGTCGGCCGTGAGCGCGGCTGCGGCCATTTTCTTGGCGCCTGCGAGCGTTTGGCCGGCGACCGCGGGTGAGCCGCGCAGGATTTGGGCGAATTCGGCCACGGCTGCCGCGAAACGATGATCCGCGCTCGCGCTCGCGAAAGGCTCCGGCTGGTCGACGACGACTTCGGAGAGCTTCGCGCTCGTGTTTCCTTGCGGAGCTTTATAGCGAACACTCACGGTGAGGAGCTCCGAGCGTGACGATGCGGGAGCGAGCGTCGAGCTCGACTGGTACTTGAGCGGGCTCACGGCGGGAGGTTGTCCAGCGGGAACCGGCGCACCGGCGGGCACCACCTCGTAGAGCGCGGTCACGGAGTGGCCGGCACCCATGTCGCCGGCGTCCTTTTTGTCGTCGTTGAAATCCTGGTCGGCGAGCAGCCGGTCCTCGTAACCGACGAGGCGGTAGCTCTGGACGCGCGCGGGGTTGAACTCGGCCTGGAGCTTCACGTCTTTGGCCACGGTGACGAGCGTCGAGCCCGCCTCATGCACGAGGACCTTGCGCGCCTCCGACGCGGAGTCGATGTACGCGTAGTTGCCGTTGCCCTTGTCGGCCAAAAGCTCCATCGTGGAGTCCTTCAAGTTGCCGTCGCCGAAGCCGAGGACCGTGAGAAATACGCCGGTCTTGCGCTTTTCCTCGATCAGACGCACGAGCTCTCCCTCGCTCGTCGTACCCACGTTGAAGTCGCCGTCCGTCGCGAGCACGACGCGGTTGATGCCCCCTTTGACGAAGTGCTCCTGCGCGATGCGATACGCGAGCTCGATGCCTTGGCCGCCGTTGGTCGAGCCGCCCGCCTCGAGCGCCCCGAGCGCCGTCAGGATCTCGTTCTGCTTCGAGCCGGGCGTCGCGGGCAGCGCGAGCCCCGACGAGCCCGCGTACACGACCATCGCGACCTGATCCTGCGATCTTAGCGTGCGCGTGAGCATGGCAAGGCCGTTCTTCAAGAGCGGCAGCTTGTTCGCGGGCATCATCGACCCCGAAACGTCGACCAAGAACACGAGGTTGCGCGGCGGCACGGCGGCCTGCTCGATGGGCCGCGCCTTGATACCGATGCGAACGAGCCGATGCACCGGCTGCCATGGACATTCGGAGACCTCCGTGTGGATCGCGATCGGCGCGTCGCCGACCGGCGGCGCGTACGCGTACGCGAAGTAATTGAGCCATTCCTCGACACGAATGCTGTCCTTGGGCGGCAGCTGTCCGTCGCCGAGGAACCGGCGCGCGTTGCTGTACGAGGCCGTGTCCACGTCGGACGAGAACGTCGAGAGCGGATGCTCCTTGACGGAGAGGAACGCGTTCTCGCCGAGCGGCGAATACGCCTCGGTGTTGAGCTTGCGGTCCGTTTGCGGCTCGGCAGCCATGACCCGAGCCTTCGGCCCCGCTAGTGCCGCTCGCCGGCTCACGTTTCCGCCGGCGATCGCCTGCCCGGCGCCGTATCCCGTCGGCGCGCGCATCGCGGGCGACGCGGGCACTGCCTTTTGCGCGTCCACCTTCCGCTCCATAGGCGCCTCGCTTCGGACGAGCGCGCCATCTTCACCCTTCGCGCGAGCTCCGGTCCCGCCCTCGCGATTCTCTTGAGTCACTGCGCCGGTCGGCGCCGGAGCCAGGGCCGGCGTTGCGGCGGTCGTCGCGGACTTGGGCGCGCGTGCGTTGCAGGCGACGGCGAGCATGAGGCTCACCGTGAGCACGAAAAACGGCCGAAATGAGGGCGCACGTCGAGCGCGCCCGGGCGAAGAGCTCGGGATCATGACTTCCTCCGTGGCGGGAACGAGCTATTGGACGCCCGTCACGACCGGAAGTTTCAGTCGACGAATTTTCGCATCAAAGGGTGGCCGGACAGCCGATCTGCAGCGAGGAAACGCAGCCGACGCCGGGGCAGCACTTCTGGAGAGCGGTGCAAGTAAAGGAGGTATTCATACACGTGCCCACCTTACAGACAGGGGGGCCCGGGCAGGCGGTTTCAGCGCCACCGACCAACGCCTGAGGCGTGGCGCCCCCGTTGGTCATCGCGAGCTGGCAGTCGCTGTCGTTGCAGCACTGGGCGCAGGTCCCAGCCGGCATACAGCAGCGCGCGGCGCCGGCTTCCTTGCAGTCCCGATTCTCGCAACAGGTCAAGCATTGGCCGAGCGGCGCTTTGTCCGTCGCGCAGCACTTCTGACCATGGCTGCAATCGACGGGGCTCAATTGGCAGGTGCCGTTGTTGCAATCGACCTTCTTGCAGGCTTCCTGCGGCGGTGCGCAGTCGGAAGGAGACTCGCATTCGTTGGCCACGCAGTCAGAACGTGGATCGCACGCCTGCCCGAGGGGGCAGTTGTCGGCGTTCGGCTCGTGCGTGCAGGTGAGAAGCCCGGAGCCGTTTGCCTTGCATTTCTCGTCCGTGCAAGCGACGCCGTCGTCGGCGCAGTCCGTCGCTGCGCAGCACTCGCCGCATGTCGCGCTCTTCCCGTCCGTGCTCTTGCAGCACTTTTCGCTGCTGTCGCACGGAGGAGACGGCACGCACACGAGATCCTTGCCGCAGACGCTCGGGCTGCACGGGTCGTCGTGCGGGCACTGCGAGTCGCCGCAGCATTCGCCGCAGCCGACGCCAGCGCAGCAGCTTCCCCCGCCGGGGCAGAGCGGGTGCGTGCACCGGTGATCCACGCACGCGTCCGCCGTGCACGGGTTCGGATCCTCGCAGTCCGCGTCGACGTCGCAATCCTCGACTTCGACGCAGCCGCTCGGCGCGGCGCTGGCATCGGTCGAGCAGTAGAAGCCGTCCCCGCAGCGGTCGGTCGGTAACGACGTGCAGACGCCTGCGAAACAGGAGTTGTCGGTGCAGTCGATGCCATCGTCACAATCGCTCGCGCTGCAGCACTGGCTGCAGGTGCCGTTGCAGCACGCCGCCGTGTCGCCGCCGCAGAGCGGAGGATTGTCGCAAACCCCGCTCGCCAGGCACACGTCGAGCGTGCACGACTTGCCGTCGTCACAATCGGCAGCTTCCGAGCAGCGCACGGTGCCGCCGCCCGCCGTACCGCCCATCGCGCCCGCGCCGCCGCTGCCCGACTGCGTGCCCGCCGTGCCGAGCGTGCCCGCCGTCGACGTGTCGCCCGACGCGCCCGAGCTGCTTCCGCTCGCGCCGCCCTTCGCGCCCGAGCCCGCCATGCCTCCCGCGCCGCCCTTCGGGGCGTCTTCCGACGAGAAGTCGGCGCCGCTGCACGCTACCCCGATGACGGACGCAGCCACACCGGCGCCCAACGCGCGAAGCAAGAAACCCATGCAGGGATTATAGCACCGAGTCCGTCAGCCGAGCGCGCGCTGCTCGAGTGACGCGAAGAAGGCGCGCACGACGGCGTGACGCGCCTTGGTCTTCTCCGCGCACACGCCCACTTCGAGCTCGCCGAGATCGTCGTCGATATCGAGCCCGCGCAACGCGGGGCGCAGCGGGCTCTTCTCCATCACGACCTTGGGAACGACCCCAACGCCACACCCGAGGCTGACGAGCGACAAAATCGCCTCGTTGCCGGGCATCTCGCCGTAGACGACGGGCTTCGTGCGGCGTCGCCGAAAAAAGCGCTCGATCGCCGCGCGTCCCGCGCCGATCGTCGGCAGCACGACGGGCACGCGCTCCCACGGAATCGTGCGCTCGGAGACCAGGCGGCTCACCTCGCAATCGCTCGACGGCGCGACCATCACGAGCGGAGTCACGAACAGCACGCGCGAGACCAAGCCGGGCGGCGTGCGCGCAGGCAGCGCCGCAATCGCCACGTCGACCGCCCCGCGCGCGAGCATCCCGAGCGCGTCCGTCGCGTACCCGGTCTCGAGTCGAATGTGGATTTGGGGATGCCGGCGTCGAAAGCTCGCGAGCGCGTCGGGCAGAAAGCTCTGACACGCCGTCACCGAAGCGAAGAGCGACAGCGTGCCGCTCAACCGCTCCGTGTCTTGTTCGAGCCGCGCCTTGAGCGCGCCGAAGTGCGCGAGCGTCTCCGCGGCGTGAGCTTTCAGCGCTTCCCCCGCCGGCAGAAGCTCGACGCTCCGCCGATCACGCGTGAAGAGCGGCTGCCCGACCTCCGTCTCGAGGCGCTGAATGGTGCGCGAGAGGGCCGACGGACTGACGTGGCATTCCCTGGAAGTACGACCGAAATGCAGCGAGCGGGAGAGATGCAAAAACAGCCGCAATTCCTCGTAGTCCATGGATTTGGTGTGGGTTGGGGTCGACGTGAAGAGGTGTTGCGTCAGTGAGCAGCTGGAAAACCCGTTCCGCCGGCCTCGCCGGTTGGTCGTACGGGTTGTCTCCGCGTTGGCCTTGTCGATCGGGTCTGCCAAGACTTCTGGGTCATTTCGGCGCGGCTTGCGCCGCGCAACGCCCTGTAAAGACACCCGATCGCTTGGATTTCTGCGGGTTTGTTTTGTTGCACGTACTGCAACACAATATACTAATTATGTCACTTGGCGCAATACCTACCCAGAGCTAGGCTCGGCAATCCGTTACGGAGAACCATCCATGGCAAAGCCCCTCACTTTCACGTCCAAGGTCTTCAACGTCGAGCGCCTCGAGTTCGGTAAGGAAAGCGAGCAGGTCGTCAAGGGCGGCCGCAATCTCTTCCCGCTCCTGCCGAAGGCCTTCGCCGGCATCAAGCAGATCGGCGTCATCGGCTGGGGCTCGCAGGGCCCGGCGCAGGCGCAGAACCTCCGCGAGTCGCTCGCGGGCACGGACATCAAGGTGAAGGTCGGCCTCCGCGCGGGCTCGGCGTCCGCGAAGCAAGCGGAGCAGGCCGGCTTCACGCAGGCGAACGGCACGCTCGGCGACCAGTTCGACGTCGTGAAGGAGAGCGATCTCGTGCTGCTCCTCATCTCCGACGCCGCGCAGGCCGAGCTCTTCGGCAAGGTGTTCGAGCTCATGCGCCCGGGCACGACGCTCGGCCTCTCGCACGGCTTTTTGCTCGGGCACCTGAAGAACGTCGGCGCGAAATTCCCGGCGAACATCAACGTCGTCGGCGTGTGCCCGAAGGGCATGGGCCCGAGCGTCCGCCGCCTCTACGTGCAGGGCAAAGAGGTGAACGGCGCCGGCATCAACGCAAGCTTCGCCGTGGAGCAGGACATCGACGGGCGCGCGACGGACATCGCGCTCGGTTGGTCGGTGGCGCTCGGCTCGCCCTACACGTTCCAGACCACGCTCGAGAGCGAATACAAGTCCGACATCTACGGCGAGCGCGGCATCCTGCTCGGCGCCGTGCACGGTGTCATCGAATCGCTCTACCGCCGCTTCGTGAGCCAGGGCATGAGCCGCGAGGAAGCGTTCTTGAACTCGAGCGAGTCGATCACCGGCCCCATTTCGAAGACCATCTCGAAGCAGGGCATCCTCGCCGTGTACGAAGGTCTCGACGCCGCCGGCAAGAAGACTTTCGAAGAGGCGTATGCCGCCACCTACCCCGCCGCGCGCGAGGTCATGGAAGAGATCTACGACGAGGTCGCGAGCGGCAACGAAATCCGCGGCGTCGTGCTCGCGGGCGAACGCTTGAAGAAGCGCCCCATGGGCAAGATCGACGGCACCGAGACCTGGAAGGTGGGCGCCGAGGTGCGCAAGAAGCGCGGCCAGATCCCGGTCCACCCCTTCACGGCCGGCGTCTACATCGCCACCATGATGGCGCAGATCGACGTGCTCTACGCTCACGAGCACCCCGGCTCCGAGATCGCGAACGAGAGCGTGATCGAGTGCACGGACTCCCTGAACCCGTACATGCACGCGCGCGGCGTCTCCTACATGATCGACAACTGCTCGACGACGGCCCGCCTCGGCGCCCGCCGCTGGGCCCCGCGCTTCGACTACAACATCACGCAGCAGGCTTACGTCGACCTCGACGAGAAGAAGCCGCTCGACGCGAAGCTCGTCCCCGCCTTCAAGACGCACGCCGTCCACGCCGTGCTCGCGGCGTGCGCGAAGCTGCGGCCGACGGTCGATATCTTCGTGGAGTGAGGCGACCGGTCTCGGTGCGCGAGCCGTCGAACGCTCGCGCACCGCTCGCCGTTACTGCCGCCCGTCCGTCGCGCAGAGCTCTTTGAGCGGCCCCTGTGGGTCCGTGCAGTCGCACTTCTGAATCAAGCGTGACGCTTCGCGCTGGCAGCGGTTGTCGACACCGGGGCAGCTCTGGTTCTCGTCCGTGCAGCTGACGAAGTCGTCGAACGCCTCGTCGCAGTCGTCGGTGCGCTTGTCGGCGTCACGCACGCAGTCCTGCGTGCAATCGCGGACGCTCACCGACCCCGGAACGCAGCGCGACTCCCAGTCGCAAAGCTTCTCGCACTGTTCCTCGTTCGTGTTGCAGGCGGAGACGCCGACCAGCACGACGAATGCGGTAAAAAGGGAGAAGGCTCGGATCGGGCGCATGGGCAAAGGGCGGCGGACGCTAGCATGATTTGGGGGGTTCTCTAGGGATCGTCTGGATTGCTCGGCCCGAGGCTGCGATCTCGCGGGCGCGGCCATTTGCGGCACCAACGCTCAAGTGGGCGTGACCGGCTACGTCTCTATGGACGCCCACGTGGGCGTCGATGCGTCCGATGTGCTGTCCGTCGCACTCCGCCGTCTGGACGATCTCGGGACCGACCTCGATAGCCTCGCCGCGACCTTGCTGCGTGGCCTGGCGGCAGCTCTCGCAAACCGTGAGCGCGATTGGGTAGCTCGAGCGTCCCGGATCTCTGGCACCCCCGAGGGCCTGACGGCAGAGGAACAAAATGGCTGCCTCCTCGTCGATGGGCTCCCCCGCGTCCCGGCGGATTTTCGCCATCGCTTCGCGAAACGTGGCGAACACCTCGCCCGACAGCTCGAGCTTGAGCACGTGGCGCTTGAGCTGCGAATCCCCCAGCCCCGATGCCGAGCACCACGTTGCCCAACCAGCTCACCGCCCAATGCCGTCGTGCCTCCACGCTGGCTTCGCCAGCGTAAGGGGGCACCCGTGCGCGCAGGCCGAAGGCCGAGCACACGGGCCGCACCGCGCCGGCCCACGTGGGGGGCAACTGCATTCCTCACGGCAATAGATGCCCCAGCATCAGCCGCCGGTGGCTCGAACCGCGGGCGGCTCCGGACGGCGCTCGGACCAGCTCCTACGGCTCAGCCGAGCGCTGCTTTGATCTTTTCGGCGTAGCGGCCGCCGAGGTCGGTGTAGATGCTGCGCGTCGCGGGGTCGGGGGTGATGCGCTCGGGACCCGGGGCGCTGAAGGCGGCGAAGAGCTCGGTGTAGGGGCGGCCTTCGACGGCTTGGGCGGCACGGAGCGCGCCGCCGAGCGCGGACGAGTTCGCGACCGCGAGCGTGCGGAGCTCGGCCTGGAAGACGTCGGCGAGCACCTGGAGGATGCCGCGGTTCTTGGACGCGCCGCCGGTCACGAGGATCGTGCTCGGCGTTTCGCCGATCCAGTCGGAGTGGTGGCGCATCGCGAGCGCCTGCGCTTCGACGATGGCGCGCGCGGCAGTAGCCGGTGAGCGCCAGGCGACGAAATCGGGCTCGCCGTAGAGGCGGACGTCGGGCTTGGCGATGCGCGGCGTGATCTCCGGCACGAAATACGGGAGCATCAGGTTGCCGCCGTTGCCTGGCTTGGTCTCGGAGAGAATGGCGCGCTCGAAAGCCGGCCAGTCGAGCTTCATGCGCTCCGCCACCGCCTCGCGCGCGAGCGAGCCGTTCGAGAAGCAGATGAGGCACATGAAGCCCCCCGCGGGATTGCCGAAGACGTGGCCGAAGCCGCGCGGGTCGGTCTTGGGCGCGCGCATCGCGGCGAACATCGTGTCGCTCGTGCCGAGGCTCGCGACGGCGGTGCCGGGTAGCGCGGCGCCCATGCCGACGAGGCTCGAGGGGTTGTCGCCTGTGAACGCGATGACCGGCGTGCC
>DASUGE010000333.1:0-3050 GCA_036274215.1 Polyangiaceae bacterium
GCCCACGCCGGGCGCGTCCGCGTCGACCTGGGGTTCTTCCCGGATTTCCAGTACACCGAGCGCCTCGCCATCGCCGCCGCGGCGGGCGATTTGCCGGACGCCTTCGATCTCGATGGCCCGCTGGTCGCTCGCTTCGTCGACGCGGATCTGCTCGCTCCGCTCGGCGCCGGGTTCAGCCCTTCCGAGCTCGACGATTTTCTGCCGAGCATCGTCGAACAAGGCACCATCGACGGGCGTCTCTACGCGCTCGGAGCGTTCGATTCCGCGGCCGTCCTCTACTACGACCGCGACCTACTCGAACGTGCGGGCGTGAAGGTCCCGCTGGAGCGCGGCTTCTCCTGGCCGGAATTGCTGGCGGCTTGCCAAACGCTCCTTGCCGCCGGCATCGAACCGCTGAGCCTGCATATGGACCAGCCGGCCGACGAGTGGTTCACCTATGCGTTTTCGCCGCTCGTGTGGTCGAACGGCGGGTCGCTCGTCTCGAAGGACGGCAAGCGGGTGCGCGGCGTGCTCGATAGCCCAGAGAACGTGCAGGCACTCGCCAACTTGCAGAAGCTCTTTCGGCGCGGCTACGCGTCGGCCGATCCGGTCGACCCCGATCCGTTCGGCCACGGGAAGGTGGCGATGGATTACGCGGGGCACTGGCTCGCGCGCGAGCACCTCGCGCATTTCGGCGCGCGCCTCGGCGTGATGCCGCTGCCGCGGGTCGGGGAGCACACCGTGTCACCGTGCGGCAGCTTCGCCTGGACGCTGTCGGCGCGCTCTGCGCGTCCGGAGCTGGCGCTCGAGTGGATTCGCTGGGTGACCGACGCTCGGCACGGCATCGCTCCGCTCGTGCGCGCCAACGGCGCCATCCCCGCGCGGCGCTCCGCCTTCGCGCTGTTCCCGGAGTACGCAACCGACCCGTACCGCCTCTTCCGCCGCCTGCTCGAGACGGTCGCACACCCGCGGCCGCGCACGCCCTTTTACGCGACGCTCACGCAGGAGTTCGCGGCCGTGGTGCGCGACGTGGCGCACGGTGCGGACCCCCAGGCCAGCCTGGAGCACGCTGCCAACGAGGTCGACCGCGTCATCGCTCGGCGCCACGAGGGCACGGGAGCGGTGCGGTGAGCGCTCTGCGCCGGGCTCATGCGCGGAGCGCGCCCCTGTTTCTGCTGCCGGCTGCGGTGTTGCTGGGACTCTTCCTCGTCTGGCCGCTCCTGCGCGCGCTCGCCTATTCGTTCGAGTACCGCGAGCTGTTGCGACCCGACAGCCACCGGTTCGCGGGTCTCACGCAATACTCGGGGCTGCTCGTCGATCCGCGCTTTCGACGCGCGTTCGCGAACACCGCCGTATTCGCCGTCCTCGTGGTACCGCTGCAGACGACGCTCGCGCTGCTGCTCGCCTTGTGGGTGAATCGTCCAGAGCCGGCCTGGCGTTTTCTGCGCGGGGTGTTCTTCGCGCCGACGGTCGTGGCGATGCCGGTCCTGGCGGTGGTCTGGACCATCTTGTATCAGCCCGCGCACGGCAGCGAAGTCGGTCCCATCAACGCGTTCGTGATGTGGCTCGGCCTGCCCCCGCTCCAGTTTCTCGGCGATCCGCGGCTCGCGCTGCCCGCCGTCGCCGCGATGTCCGTCTGGCAAGGCGTGGGACTGCAGATGCTCGTTTTTCTCGCGGGGCTCAAGGCGATCCCACGCGATCTCATCGAGGCCGCGCGCATGGACGGCGCCAACGCGCTCGAGCGGCTGTGGTTCGTCACGCTGCCGGCGCTGCGCAACACGCTGATTTTCGTGCTGACGGTGACGACCGTCCTCGCGTTTCGGCTGTTCGTGCAGCCGTATCTCATGACGCACGGTGGGCCCCAGGGCAGCACGCGGTCGCTCATTCAGTGCATCTACGAGCTGACGTTCCTGTCGCAGGATCTGGGGCGCGCCTGCGCCGCATCGTTCTTGTTCTTGGGTTGGGTGGCGATCATCGCGCTCGTGCAGAGGGGGCTCTTGCGCGAGGAGCGGGCATGAGGGCCGCGCTCC
Organism: Polyangiaceae bacterium; assembly: GCA_036274215.1. Taxonomy (GTDB): domain Bacteria; phylum Myxococcota_A; class Polyangia; order Polyangiales; family Polyangiaceae; genus PMG-095. The sequence continues at coordinate 2,010 of DASUGE010000333.1, forward strand.
GCTGGGGCGTGAGTCTCGCCGTGGCGTGCGCCTTCCTCGCGCCGCTCTGGTGGATGCTCGCCGCGTCGTTCCGGCCGAGCGCGGACGTGTTCGGAATGGCGCTCGGCGACTGGCTCTTACACCCCGTCTTCACGCTCGACGGCTACGTGGCAGCGGTGCGACGCGCCGCGCTTCCCGTCGCGCTCGCCAACACGCTCCTGCAAGTCGCGCTCGTCGCGGGCGGCGGCCTCCTCGTCAACTCGATGGCGGCCTACGCGTTCGCGCGGCTCGAGTTTCGCGGGCGAGAGCTCCTGTTCGCGGTCGTCGTGGCCCTCATGATCCTGCCGCTCGAGGCGCTCGCCGTGCCGATGTTCCTCACGGCTCGCGATCTCGGGCTCACGGGCGGCCGGGCGGCGACGCTCGCGGCGCTCGTCCTCCCGTTCGTCGCCAAGGCCTTCAACATCTACTTCTTGCGCCAGCAGCTCTTGCTCTTGCCCGCCGAGCTCGAGGAAGCGGCGGCCATCGACGGCGCCGGTGTCTGGACGCAGTTCTGGCATGTCGCGCTCCCGAGCATCCGCCCGGCGCTGGCGACGGTGGTGCTGCTCGATGCCCTGTACCATTTCAGCGATTTCCTCTGGCCGCTGCTCGTTGCGACGCGGGAGGACACGCGCACCGTGCAGGTGAGCCTCGCCAACCTGTTCACGCAGCCGCCCGTCGATTGGAGCGCGATCCTCGCCGCGGCCGTGCTCGCGACGGTGCCGGTCATGCTCCTCTTCCGGGTGCTCGAGCGCTACCTGGTCGCGACCGACGTGCGCGTCGGGATCCGCTGAAGGACTAGGTTCCCGGGCGGAACCTCTATTAGCCGCTTTGAGCCTCATTTCCGGCGCTAAGCTCGACACCATGAGCGACGCTGCCAGCACGCCCGATGCCGCCGCACGACTCGAGCGCGTGGTCGAGGCGTCGGAGGCCGTCACGTCGACGCGCTCGCGCTCGGCGAAGGTCGCGAGGCTCGCGGAAGCGCTCACGCCCCTCGACCCGGCCGAGGTTGCGCTGGCAGTCACG
>DASUGE010000334.1:0-9349 GCA_036274215.1 Polyangiaceae bacterium
CTCGAGCGAGCCGTCCTCCTCGTGGACGACGAACTCCGACCCCGGCTGGATGACGACGGCAGCCGGGGGTGACGCCGCCCTCACTCGCTTATTGCTCGGCGGGAGCGCGGCGACACCGAGCGCGTCTACCGCGTGTGCAAACGTCCCGGTGCCGCGCGCGCGGGAAGGCGCCGCGTCAGCGCGCGGCGCCTTGGCTCGGTCCGCAAGCGTTCGGAAGGGCCGGTGGGTTGCAGGTTTCCGAGGCTTGGGCACGCGAGCCCGAGCTCTCTCGTCGTGGCGCGCGCGTCAAGTCGTCGGGCACGCGCCGGTGGACTGCACGGAGACGCCGGACCTCGCCGCTTCGCACACGTTGCCGTACGTCTTGTCGTCGCAGCCGCACACCGGGTCGTAATCGGCAATACAGCCTTCGGGCTTCGGCTTGCACGTGCCCCCTTGGTCGTCCGAGCCGCAATGCGTCGAGATGTCGTAGTCGCAGTAATCGCCCTCGTTGTCGCACTGAATGGCGGCGATGCCGCCGCAGTGCGTGGGCTCGCTCTCGCAGGCGCCTTCGGCGGCCACCGCGACGCCGTGGGCATGCGCGTCGCACGCATTGCCGTACGTCACGTCGTCGCAGCCGCACACGGGGATGTACTCTTTGGTGCAACCATCGGGGATCGCCGCGCACGTCCCGGTTTGGTCGGCGGCGCCGCACATCGCGCCGAGCGCGAAGTCGCAGAACTCGCCGTCGGCGCACTCGAGGCCTTGGAGCCCGCCGCACGCGTCGCCGGGGTCCGTCTCGCACGCGCCGGCTTTCTGCACGGCGACCCCGTGCCGGTTGGCTTCGCAGGCGTTGCTGTACGTCTTGCTGTCGCAGCCGCAGACCGGATCGTCATTCGTCGTGCAGCCCTCCGGGATCGCGGCGCAGTGGCCGGTCGCGTCGGCAAAGCCGCAGATCGCGTCCAGCGTGAAGTCGCAGAACTGACCGCTCGAGCATTGGGAACCGCGCAAGCCGCCGCACACGGCGCCCGGCTCACCGCCACCAACGCCGCCCGAGCCACCCTGCGCTGGTCCGCCGCCGGTTGCCGTGCTGCCGCTCGTCCCGCCCGACGCGGGGCCGCCGCCGGTTGCCGTGCTTCCGCTCGAGCCGCCGGTCGCGACGCTGCCGCCCGTGCCGATGCTTCCGCTCGAGCCGCCATGCGCGGGGCCACCGCCCGTGGCGTTGCCACCGCCCGTGCCGGTGCTGCCGCCGGTCATGCCGTCCATGCCGGCTTCGCCGCACTCTTCGGTCTTGCAGGCGCCGTCGTCGCCGACCACGGCGTGGCTACAGCCGCCCTTTGCGCCGAGCGCCAAAGGCGCGAGCAATAGAACGACGATCGAAGCGGCAGGCGTAAAGTGACGAGTGTTAGTGCGCATGTGATTCGGTCTCCTTCCCCAGCGTTCGCTCGAGCGCTCGTTGGCGCTCGCGTACCAAGTGTCCATTCGGGAATCTGCGAGCGTGCTCCGCGAGCGCGGTGCGCGCGGTCGCGATGTCGTCACGCTTGAGCGCGGAGAGGGCGCGCTCGATGAGCGCCGTCTCGGCGCGCAGGCTGCCCTCGTCGAGCGGCTTCGTCCCGGCTGCGTCCTCGAAGGCGGCGACGGACGGAAGCGGATTCGTTGCCGTCGAGGCGGACGACTTCGTTCGTTCCCGCAGCGAGGGGCGCGCGGGCTCCGGCGCGGCGGGAGCAGGCAGCGCGACCGGCTCGGTCTCCGTCACGGGTGCCGCGAGCGGTGCGGCCACCGGCTCGTGCCTCGGCTCTGCTTTTCGTACCGGCAGCGGCCTTGCGGCAGCGGTGGCGGACAAGCTCGGCCGGCTCGATGGTGGCTGGCTCGCCAGGTGCGACACCACGGGCACGCTCACGAGGCCCACGAACGCGAGCGACGCGCCGACCTTCACCGCGAGCGGCAGCGCCACGACCTTGGCGGTGACGCCCGCCGCCGCCGCCGCGCTGCCGACGGGTGCTGCCACGGCGCCGGCGAGCACTCCCGCCGACACGAGTCGCGAGCGCACGCGCGCTTCGTCGCTCTGTGCGGGGAGATCGTCTCTGAGAGCCCGAGTGAAGGGATCGTCGTCGCTACCGGTCATTTGGCTTTCCTCGGTTGACGAGGTTCAGTCGGGTCACCTCGGCTTGGAATGCGAGCTTGGCCGCGCGGATGCGCGAGTACACGGTGTTGAGTGGCACACCCGTGATGTCGGCGATCTCGGGGGCCGAGCGCTGCTCGACCTGCGACAGCACGAACGCTTCGCGCTTGTCCTCGTCGAGCCGATCGAGCGCGCGGCGAGCGAGGTCGAGCTGCTCCCCACACTCGAGGTCGCGTTCGGCGTTACCGGGCGCAGGTGCGTCGTCGGACGCTGAGCTGGCGCTCTCGCCGGGCTCGGTGTTTGCGTAGCGCCAGGCATCGCGGCGGGCGTTGGCGCGCGCGCGCCGCGCGACGCGGAGCGTGATGGCGTAGAGCCAAGTCGTTACGGGCACGCCGTCGTCGAACGCGCCGAGCTTCTGCTGCACGACCACGAAGACGTCGTGAACCGCGTCGTCGAGCAGGTGCGGGTGGACCCCGAGGGCGCGCAGGCAGCGCCAGACGTACCGGAAGTACTCGGAGTAGACGGCCTCCACCCGCGTCGAAGCCCGCCTGGCCGCACCCGTCTCGGGTGGGGCGAAGGGCTGCTCCAACGTGCCGGCCGCCATCGGGAGTTCATCCCGGAAGGCCCCCCCATCCGTTAAAAAAAGTGAAAGACCCCCCGCGCCACCAGCAGCAGGCTCGCCGGTGGCATCTGATAAATCTCTCCGAATCCGATCACTTCGAACGTCGCCCGCTGCAGATTCGCCTGTCCCGTCACGGCGAGCTCCAACGAGACCGACCGCGTCAGCCGCGGGGTGAGGGCCAGCTCGAGGAAGGGGGCCAGTGCCCATGCGGAATCCTGTACCGGAGACGAGAGCTCGGCACTCCCCCGGCCGACTAGCCAGTCCACGCTCATTCCGAGTGAAGCCGCCAGGAGGGGTGTCGGTGCGAACGAGGCTGCCCCGCGGAGTCCGAGGCCCTGGAGCCTGGCGCTACGCCCGGCGGTCGAAGCGTCGCGGGGGGTGAAATACTGCGCTCCGAGCGTCGCGCCGAAGCGACCACTCGCGAGCCCGCCACGCACTTCGACGATTCCCGTCGCGCTGGGGAGCACGCCGAGCGCAAGCCCGCCTCCTAGCGCAACGCTGGCGCGCAGGGGCGCTCGCTCGCCGTCACTCTTCTTCGCGGGCGGCGGTGTGGGCTCTGCAACGGCAGGTGGCGGCGGTGGCGCAGCGTCCGGCGCGGGTGGTGACGGCGCTGGCTCCTCCGGAAGACTCACCGTGGGATCGACCGTCACCGCAGCGATCACGAGCGCGCTGCGAAAAAGCACGCGGCAGTCCGCGTGCACGAGCTCGCGCCGTTCGCTCTGCACCTCGAGCGTGAGGCGGTACTCGTTGCCGTTCGGCTCGCGCGCGATCACGAGCGTCGCCGGCCACGCGCGCTCGGCGGACGCGCCCAACAGGCGCACGAGCCCGTCACGGAATTCTCGCTCCGTGCCGCACTCGCGGGGCACGTCGAAGCCGCTCGGCTGAGCGTGCGCCGGCGCGTGCAGGAGCAGCGCGCATGTCGCGGCAAGGGTTGCCACCACCGTGTCGAGCCACCGCGCCATCGCGGCAGAAGATGGCACGGTTGGTCACCGTCGCGCGACGGAACGTCGAAGCGCGGGCCGCCGTCCGAGAATTTTCGGGCCAACGGCTTCGTTCCTGACCGGCGTCATGCCGCGCGCCGTGCGCGCACGGCAGGTTAGGAAGATGCATACCGACGACGCAGAGCCTTCGAGCCTTGTCCCGGCGAGCGACGTTCCGCGCGCCGGCGCGGGGAGGTTTCGGCTGGATTCGCGTCGTTCCCTCGTCGGTTTCAGCGTGCGGCACCTGACGGGGCGGGTGCACGGAACCTTCATGCGCGTCAGCGGTGCGGTCAGCTACGACCCCCGGCGACCCGACACGACGACCGTGCGCGTCGTCATTCGTGCGGCATCGGTCGTCACGCACAACCCGACGCGCGACGCCCGTTTGCGGAGCCCGGAGTTCTTCGATGCTCGGAGGTTCCCGGAAATCACCTTCGTTTCGACGTCGGCGCGGCGGGCCGGGCGCAGGCTCGAGGTGACCGGCGACCTCACGATTCGGGGGGTCACCTGTCCCGTCGCCCTCACGGTCGGCAAGCTCCGGACGAGCGGGGCGCGGGCCACGGAAATCAACGCCGTCATGCACGCGGTCCTGCGCCGCTCCGATTTCGGTGTGGGCCCGAGCTCCGTGCTCGAGGGGAGCGGGCTGCTCATCGGTGACGAAATCACGGTCGATATCGATCTCGAGCTCGTCGGCGACTAGCGCACTGCCGCGCGCCAGCTACTCGCTCGGCAGGTCCGTAAGCGAGAGAGGATCGACCTCGAGGACGCCCATCGCCCCGAGCTCCGCGTGGAACAGCGCGTGGTCGACGAACCCGTAGGTTCCTTCGACGGGAAGCGTGAGCTCGAGCACGGCGGCCGAGCCGGGGGGCACGAGAACGGTCTCTTCCTCGGCCGAAGGTGACGTGAACGGGCCCGTGAAGACCCCGTCGAAGATGCCGCCCATGACGTGGAAGCTCGAAGGCAGGTTCGGGCCCGCGTTGGCGAAGATGAAGCGAGCGCGCCCGCCCGGGGGCAAACGCAGGCGGTCACCGTACAGGCGCTCCGACACGAGCGCCGCCTGGTGGCCGTTGAACGTGAAGAGCGTCGGCTCGGAACGGCGCGCGGCGTCCTCGTCCATCGCGCGCACGTCATGGGGCAACGCGTCTTCGCCTTTTTCCTCCTCTTCTTCCTCTTCGGACGCTCCGCGCCCCTCGGCCAGATACCACTCGCTCTGGGCGACGTACGCCTCGAGGTCCACGGGAGGGAGGCCGCCCGGTGGCTCGACGAGAATCACGCCGTACATGCCGTGCGCGACGTGCTCCCACGGCTTTCCCTCGGCCGAGCAGTGATAGAGAAAGGCCCCCTGGCGCGTCGCCTCGAACCGGAGCTCGCGTGTCTCGCCGGGCTGCACGTCGAGTGCCGTGGCTCCGCCGCCGGGCTGCTCGACGACGTGCAGATCGAGGTCGTGCGGTTCGACGTTGGCGGGCGCATTCGTGAGTCGTAGCGCCACCGTGTCGCCTTGGCGCACCCGAATGAGGGGACCAGGCACCGTGCCGTTGAAGGTCCAAACCTCGGTTTTCACGCCCGGCGCGAGCTCCCCGACGACCTCTTCTACGTCGAGGTCGACATCGACGGTCGTCGCCTCGCGTTCGTCGATCGGTTCTGGGATCTCCAGCGGATCTTTGGCTACGAGGACGGCCGGCGTCGGAGGGGGATCGGCGCCACAAGCCGATGCTGCCGAGAGCATCAGGAGCACGTGAAGAGCACGACGATGAGCCCGCGGGCGTGAGCACCGTGGCACCCGCCTCAAGCGACCCCTCCGAGCAGCTGGGTGGCTGAATCGAGCGCCTGGGCGGCGGCCTCGCCCGAACGCACGGCACCTTCGACGCCGGGTCCGTGAAATGCGGCTCCCGCGAGCAGGATCTTTCGACCCGCCAGGCGCTCTTCCGCGGCTCGGACGCTCTCGCGCTGTTCGGCGCCGACGACGGCGAGCGTGTCCGGCCAGCGATCGACCCAGGCGCGCTCCGGCCCTCCGTGCACCGGAAACGCGGCACGCAGCACGCGCTCCGCGCGGTCGATCCAGTCGCGGTCCGACATCGATTCGATGTCGGCGGGTGACGGTCGGAAGAAGAGCCGCAAGAGCGCGTACCCGTCGGGGGAGCGGCCCGGCAGCTTCGAGGAAGAGAAGGTGCAGGCCTGGCAGCTCGCCGGCGAGACGGAATCTCCGACGACGAAGCCCGTCGCATCGAGCTCGTGTCGAATCGCCGCGCGCGGGTACGCGAGCGAGACGGTCACGCTCGAGAGCGCGGGCGCCCGCTCGAGCTCCGTGCGCCCCAAGGTGCGGCGCAGCAAGGCGCCCGCGGTGCGCGCGTTCGTGGCCAGCACGACCGCGTCCACGCGCGCCCGCGCAAGGGACCCCGTCCCGAGCTCCCAACGCCGGCCCGAGGGGGCGAGGTACCAGACGGGCTCGCCCACACGGAATCGCACGCGATCGCGGAGCTTCGTGACGAGCGCGCGCACGAGATCCCTCATCCCTCCGCGGAAGGAGGCGATGCCATGGCCGCGCCGTGCGAAGGGAGCCCGCAGCCCGACGACGGTGGAAGGCGCCGCGGGCTCGAACGGCGACAGGCCGGAGCCGTTCAACGTGTAGGAGCGATGGATGCGCTGGCTCACGATCCGTCCGGGGATCTCGAGGTCGGAGGCCAGCGTCAGGATCGCGTCGCTCGCCGGCGCGAAGCCTTCCGCGCCGTGCTCGACGACGAAGCCTTGTCGCGCGTCGGTCCAAATCTGCCCTCCGAGACGCTCGCTCGACTCGAAGAGGATCACGTCGTCACCGGCCTGCATGCGCCGGTAGGCGACGACCAGGCCCGAAAGGCCCCCGCCGACGACGGCGACCTGCTGGCGGCGACCCGCGTGCGAGAGGGAAGGTGGCATCGGACAGGGAAACTCGGAGATGTGGCTCACGATCCATGCGTAATGGTTACGGGTCGGCATGCCCATGACGGGGATCAGCCGCGCTCGCGCCGGCTACTCGGTGAACGGCACGCCCTGCGCGTCGCACGAGTAGAAAGCGTTGTAGTCCGGGTCGGCAGGCAGGCCGCGACCCGCGACCCAGTCCTTCGAGGCGCACGACGGACGGCAGCAGTCTTCCATCGTCGTGGTCTCGTACGGACGACCTGCGGTCGACTGCGTTCGGAAACCGGGATTGCTCGGGACGGCCCCAGTCGTTCCCACGCTTCGGTCCACCTCGGGCAATCCCTGCGGCGCGAGGCGACAGCCGGTGACCTCCGTGAGGTGCGTCGGACATTCGACCTTCATCGCGTAGACCGACCAATTCAAGTGGTAATCCGCATCGACGGCGTTGGACTTCAGACAGGAGCGCTGGGCCTGCGCGCCGAGCCCAGGAACGTCGGAGGCGAGCGTGTCGCAGGCCGTCGCAACGCGGTCCTGGCACGCCTTGGAAGAGAGCGACTCCTCGGTGACCCACTGCCGGTCGGTCTTGCACTCGGAGTACAGGCTCACGGGCTTCACGCCACCTTGGCTCGGCTGCCCGTCCGCGGGGTACGCCGTGTAGAGGTACTTCCCGGAGCGCGACTGCGGTTGCAGGTTCGGGGCGCACGCGTTGTTGGCGCCGAGCCCACCCGCGGCCATGTAGATGTCGAACGTCGTCGGCGTCGCCGCCGTGTTGAAGCTCTGAACGATCAGCGGCTTCGGGAGCGGGATGGCGGAGGAGGGCGGCTCCGGATTGTCGGGATCCGAGAGGACTTGGCGCTCGTTGGAGGGGCTCGGGTACGCGTAGACGAGCTCGTAGCATTGGCAGCACGTGCTGCTCGCGTCACCGTCGATGCCTCCGTGATCGACGTCGTGGCCGACCACGGCGTAGTTGAACGCATCGTTGCCGTCGTCGAGCGCGGCCTGCTGCATCGCGTCGCTGAACAGTATGAAGCGCGGGCAAATGAAGGTGATGTCGGCGTGCGGCTTGTCGGAGGTGCTCTCGAGGCACGCGTTGATCGTGTTGCACTTGCCGCCGCACACGCTCGACGCGTCCCCCTCGACGCAGCCCTCCTGAAAATCGATGTAGTCCTGGTTGTGACAGGCGCTCGGCGGCGGCAGGGCGTACGTGCCGGGTCCCATCGGCATTCCGGCGCTGCCCGCCATCCCGCCCAGGGCGCCGCCCGCGCTGCTTCCCGCGGCGAGTCCGCCGGCGCCGCTCAGCGCTCCGCCCCCGCCCGAGCTCGTTCCCCCGTTCGTCGAGCCACCGGTTGGCGCGCCGGCTCCCATGCCCGCTGCCGTGCCGCCGGCGCCGGGACCTCCGCCGCCCCCTCCGAGCCCGCCGGACGTCATGCTCGACCCGCCCGAGGCCGGTGTACCCGCCGTGCCGGCGTTGCCGCCTGCGCTCCCGCCGGCGCCCGTCCCGCCGCCGCCGCTGCCTTGCCCGGCGCCGCCCTCGGGTGTCGCGCCGCTACCCGACGTACAGGCGAGCGCCAGCAGGATGAGGGGCATGCACGCGCGGATCGACACGAGGCTCGCGCGGTTCTGCCGGTGACTTTCTTGCATCGATACACCCAAGCGAGCTTGGGTGTAGCCGCTCCCCGCCGCCCACGCACGCCGAGGGAAGCTCACGGCTACCTCACGACTGTGGCGCAGCCGAAGACGACGCTCAGCTGGCCCTTCGTGTCTCCCTGGATCTCGGCGCAGCTGTCCTCGCAGAGCACGACCTTCGTCGGTGCGTTCGGCACGTCGTAGTGCCAGCCGCCGCCCGGGCTACAGGCGTCGTTGCGCGGAATCGTCGCTTCGGTACCGGCGCTGCTCTCGAAGGCAACGTTGACCGAATCGAGCGTCTGGCCGGGCGGGGCTTTCGGCAACGGAAAATCGCAGGAGAACGTCTCCGTGCGGATGGCCGCGAGCGTGTCGTGGAAGAGCTTGCTCGTGTTTTTGGGATCGGCGTCCGACATGATCGTCGCTTGCTCGGTGCCGCCCGCTTGCGCGATCGCCTGCAACGCATCGAGCGAAGGCCCGATCCCGACGACATAGGTTTGAATCGAGGGCGTGCCCGCGAGCGCGTCGGCCGCGACCGCGGCGACGTGCGCCACGTCGTTGTCCGTGCAGCCCGCGACAACCTGCCCGTCCACGAAGAACCCGGGCTCCCCGTCCGTGACGAGCACGACCACCGTCTTCGCGCCCGGATGCTCACCGGCGATCTTCTGAGCGAGCTTTATCCCACCGTTTAGTGCCGGCAAGGTCGGCGTCCCGCCCTGAGGCGCGGTCGCTCCGAGCAGCGTCACGAACGCATTCCGTCCCTGGTCGGTGTTGAGCGGCGTGAGCCCGAGTCCGCGCGGCGTTGCTGCTTGGGGATTGTCGTACGGACCGCCGCAGGCCGTCGTGAGGTCGCCGTTGACGGGGAAAAACGACAGCGCCGCGTTGATCGAGCTCGAGCTCGGATCCGAAAAGAAGGCGAGCATCCCGGTCTGCATCGGGTCCCAGCGCGCCGCGGGATCGAAGCCATCGTTCGGGTTCCCCATGCTGCCCGACTTGTCGTAAACGAACACGATATTGAGCGGGGACAGCGCGGCGAGCTCGGTGTCCACTGCGCAGGCGTCGGGAGACGAGCTGCCAGCGCTGGCGGCGCCGCCGCCGGTGCTGCCCGAGCCGGTGCCGCCGTTGGTCGCT
>DASUGE010000335.1:0-4424 GCA_036274215.1 Polyangiaceae bacterium
CGATCGCCGCGTGATCATCGACCGGCCGGAGCTCGCTGCGCGCCGCGCGATCCTCGACGTGCACACCAAGGACAAGCCGCTCGCGGGCGACCTGAACCTCGACGAGATCGCGGGCAATACGCCCGGCTTTTCGGGCGCCGACCTCGCGAATCTGAGCAACGAAGCGGCGCTCAACGCGACGCGCCGGGGCGCGGATGCGATCGGCCAGGGCGACTTCACGGCCGCCTACGACAAGATCGTGCTCGGCGACCCGCGCGAAACCAAGCTCGACCCCGCCGAGAAGCGCCGCATCGCGGTGCATGAGGCCGGGCACGCCATCGTCGCGCACTTCTCGCCGCATGCCGAGCCGCCCCAGCGCGTGACCATCATCCCCCGCGGCATGGCGCTCGGCGTCACGCAGCAGAGCCCGGGCGGTGATCGTCACCTCTACACGCAGCCGCAGCTGGCCGATCAGCTGCGCGTCATGCTCGGTGGCCACGCGGCGGAGCGCACCGTCTTCGGCGATGTCTCGTCCGGTGCCGAGAACGATCTCAAGCGCGCGAGCGAGCTCGCCTTCAAGATGGTCGCCCACTGGGGTATGAGCGAGAAGATCGGGCCCGTCTATCACGAGCACAAGACCGAGCACCCGTTCCTCGGTCAGGTGCTCGCGACCGAAGGGGCGACGAGCGACGCCACGGTGCACATGATCGAGAGCGAGACCCGCCGCGTGCTGACGGACGCCCGCGAAGCGGCGCTCAAGGTCGTGCGCGACCACCGCGACGGGGTCGACCGCCTCGTGGCGGTGTTGCTCGAGAACGAAACGATCGAAAAGGCCGAGCTGCAGCGCCTGCTCGGCCCCGGCGCCGTCCGGCCGAGCTACGAAGAAGCCCCCTCGCTGCACTGAAATCGCTCGCAGCGGGGAGCGCGCTACGCTTCGCCCCATGCCGGAAGCGCATGATGCGGAGGCCCGCCTCCTCAAGCTCGAGGAGAAGGTCGCCTACCAGGAGAAGCTGGTCGCGGATTTGAACGACGTCGTGGTCGGGCTGCATCGTCGCGTCGACGAGCTCCGCGCGGGGCTCGACACGGCGGAGCGCACGATGCGTCAGGAGCTCGAAGGCCGCGACATCGCGAACGAGAAGCCGCCGCATTATTAGCGGCGCGGGCGGCGAATCGGGACGCGCTCACCCGTCTACGGCGTGAGCGCGAAGAACGACGGCAGCCCCGCGAGCACGAAGTCGGGGATCAGGTGAGCACCGTCGTGCTGACACCAGAGCAGTGGCTTGTCGCAGCTCGGATACTGCTCGCACCCGCCAACCGGCGACGATCCGAGCGCATCGCCGCAGCCGTCGATGGTGCGGAACGCGTCGCGCGTCGCGATGCCGCTCGCGATCGGCTCGGCGGTGTCCGCCGTGCCGTGAACCACCATGCCGGCGACGGGACCCGCGCAGCTCTTGCCCATCGGTCCGCCGCCTTCGACCGAGACGAACCCCGCGAGCGACCCGCCGAGGGCACAGCCCGTCTGCGTCGCCATCCAGCCGCCCCAGCTGAAGCCGAGCGCGTAGATCCGTGCGCTGTCGACGCAATGGTCCGCTGTCATGCGCTCGATGAGGGCCTCGACGAGCGCGATGTCCTCGCTGTCGTTGCCGTTGCCCCAACCGGTGCCGCCGCCCTGATCCAAGCCATCGGGCGCGACGAGCACGGCAGCTCCGCTCAGGCTCGTTTCGAGGCCGAACGATGAAACGATGCCTTGTCCGTCCCCTCCCCGCCCGTGAAACTCGAACACGAGCGGGACGGGGTCGCTGCTCGTCGAAGGAATCAAGTAGTAGCCGCGCTCGGTCCCGCCGACGCTGATGGTGTAGTGGCCGCGCTCCGGCTTCGGGCCGCCGTCGCAGCCGTCCGAGGGCGATGCCCCAGCGCTCCCCACGTCACCCGCGCTGCCGGAGGTGCCGCCGTCACCGCTTCCCCCGCCCGCAGAGCCGCCTGCGCTGCGGCCACCGCCTTTGCCCGAGCCTCCGCCACGTCCGCCGGACGAGGCACCGCTCGTATTGGCACTTCCGCCGCGTCCGCCTCGACCCGCGGCGGCGCCGCCGTTCGACGCTCCGCTTCCGCCCGTGCCGCCGTTCGCGCTCGCGCTGCCGCTCGTGTCGCCTTCGCCACCGCTCGCGCCTTTGCCGGCAGAGCCGCCAGCCGGAGCCGCGCCGGAGCTGGCAGCAGCCGCCCCGTTTCCTCCCTGCGCCGGATCCTCGCGCGAGGAGCAGGCGGCGAACGGTAGCGCCGCGAAGAGCGGAAGCAGTCCGAGCGCTCTCACGACGCGCTGCGCTTGCGCGGGCGCGCGGTCGACCGTCGCACGGGCTTCGCGGGAGCCGCCCGATGGCTGCGCGAGTGCTTCGCCGCATGAGCGTGCGAGTGCGAGTGGCCGTGCTCCGACCCGTGCGTGTGGGAGGGACCGCCCACGTAGAGCTCGATGCCGCCGTGCTTCACTCCGCGGAGGGCCAAAATCCGATCGGCGATGTCCTGAAGCTCGTCCGAGCGCCCCTGCATCACGATCACCTCGAGGCAATGGTCGTGGTCGAGGTGGACGTGGACGGTCGAGCGCACTCGGTCACCGAGATCGTGCTGCAGCTCGGTCAACCGCTCCGTGAGATCGCGCACGTGATGGTCGTACACGAGCGTGAGCGCAGCCACGGCGTCAGCGCCACGCCGCACCTGAGCGCGGATGACCGCGGCGCGCGCCAAGTCGCGAAACGCCTCCGAGCGCGTGCCCCCGCGCGACTCCACCACCCGGTCGAAGTCGCGCAGGAGCTCCTCCTCCATCGCGACGCCAAAACGAACGAGTTTTTCGGCCATGGCGTCGACCAGGCATAGCATGGAGCCGTGGCACCATGACGAAACGTGCGCCCAGGTTTCGCGCCCGCACGCTCCTTGCCGCGGCGATCGCCGTCGTGCTCGGAGCCGCGGTCGTCGCGCACCGTGAGCCGAGTGCGCATGCCGACGCGTCGCGGCGCTCGCGACGACACCCCCACGACGGCGCTTCCACTCGCCACGCGAAGCGTGACGTCGCGTCCACGTCGCCGTGGTCGAGCCGCGACGCGTGCCTCGCCGCGCTGAAAACCGGTGGCTCACAGCGACGGGCGGGCACCGCGCGCGTCGGCGCGTGGAACCTGCACTGGTTCCCGGACGGCCGCCCCGGCGACACGCCCTCGCCTCGCGGCGCCGACCTCGAGTGGCTCGCCTGCGCGATCGCGTGGATGCGGGTCGACGTGCTCGCCGTCGAGGAGATCAAACGTCCGCCGCGCGGAAAGGCAGGGCTCGACGCGCTCGTGCGGAAGCTCGACGCGCTCACGAGCGGCACCTGGCGCTCGCTGCTCGACGATTGTCCGCTGGCCTCGGGCCAGCACGTCGGGCTCCTCTACGACTCACGCCGCGTGAAGCTCGTCTCGAATGCGACGATCGGCGAGCTCAACCCGCGCGGCGCGCCGTGCAAGGACGAGCTGCGGCCGGGACTCGCGGGCTACTTCGTCTTCCCCGGTGGGCTCGACCTCAGCGTGATCGCGGCGCACCTGAAGAGCGGCAGCGACGCGCGGGCCCTCGAGGAGCGAGCGCGCTCGTTCACGGCGTTTGCCGACGCGGTGCGCATCGCCAGCACGACGAGCCACGATCGCGACGTGCTGGTCCTCGGCGACATGAACACGATGGGCTGCGAAACCTGCGAGCCCTCCGTGACGCACGCCGCCGAGCTCGCGCGCACCGACGCGATCTTCTCGGGTTTGGCCGGCCCCGTGACGCGCGTGCCACCGAGCATCGAGTGCTCGCACCACTACAAGAAGACGAGCGCCCTGCTCGACTGGGCAGCGAAGAGCGACCTCGGCGAGCTTCCTGCGGCCGCGCGCGTCGTCGTCTCGGGGGCCTGCGGCGAGCTCGGCTGCGACGCGCTCTCCACGGGCCTCGCCTCGCAGACACACCTGAGCGACCACTGCCCGATCTGGGTCGAGCTCGACGACGCGGATCGCGACTGACGCGGCGCCCGGGAACGACGAAGCATTGTTCCACGTGCGGCAAGGCACTAGCGTCCCTGCCATGCCGAGCTACTGGCTGGTGAAGAGCGAGCCCTTCAAATACCCGTTCGAGCGCCTCGTCACGGAGCGCAAGACGACGTGGGACGGCGTCCGGAATTTCGAAGCGCGAAACCACCTGCGCGCGATGAAACCCGGCGACCAGCTGCTCTTCTATCACTCGAACGAAGGCAAAGAGATCGTGGGCATCGCGAAGGTCGTGCGCGCTGCCTACCCCGATCCGACGGCGGACGACGGCGACTGGTCGGTGGTCGACGTGGCTCCCGTCAAGAAGCTCGCCGTTCCGGTATCCCTCGCGACGATTCGCGACGACAAGAAGCTCGCCGAGATGCAGATCCTCAAGCGGTCACGACTCTCCGTCGTCCCCGTGAC
>DASUGE010000336.1:0-3160 GCA_036274215.1 Polyangiaceae bacterium
GACGATCACGTGCAGCGACGTCCCCCCGTCCGTCAGGTGCGCGCGCACCTTCGAGTGAAGCTCGGCGGCGAGGCGCGGCTCGGCGATCTTGCAATCGAGGATCAGGAGCGCGAGCCCGCTCCCCTGCGGTGAGTCGACGAACGTCTTGAGCTCGTTCAAAAACGGCACGAGACGCGGCGGTAGCTCGAGCGGCAAGGCACGCCGCAAGGGCGTCACCCCAAAGTGACTCACGTAGAGCTCGCCGTCTTCGTCGCTATGGATGTCGATCTCGATCGCGTTGAGCCCGCGTGCGACGGCGGCGCGCACCTCGGCCATCGAGTTCGTGTTGTGACCAATGAGGTAGACCGGTCGAGCCATGTTCTACTCGCTCGAGCCTTCCCACTGCCGCGGAGCCGAGCAAAGCGGCAAGATTGCCCCGCGAGGCACGCTTGCTCGGATTTTGGGGGCGGATTGCCGGCCGGGGGGCGTTGCTCGGCTAGCATAAGCCCCGGATGCTTTTCTCGGACCCCTCGTTCCGCCTGGCCGCGATCTACGGCGCCGTGATCTTCGTGGTCGCTGCGTTGCTGAGGCTCGTGCGCGGCGCGCCACGCGTGCGGCTCCGCCGAAGCGTGCTCCTTTTCGTCGGGTACCTGCTGGTGCTCGGCGCGCGAACGCTGGTCGGCAATCACGCGGGGGCTGCGGTCGCGCAAGGGTTCCGCTTTGCGGACGCGCTCGTCGCCCTACTCCTGGCGGTGCACCTCGGTGCGCTCATCGTGTTCGACCTCGGGCTGCGCGCCTTGCGCTGGCGTCCGCCGGACATCCTGCACGACCTGACGGTCGGCACCGCCTATGTCGTCGCCACCTTCTGGTTGATGCACGGCATGGGCGTCAACGTGACCGGGATCGTCGCCACGAGCGCGGTCGTCACGGCCGTCATCGGGTTGTCACTTCAGTCGACGCTCGGCAACGTGATCGGCGGCCTTACCCTTCAGGTCGACGACTCGCTGCGTGAGGGCGACTGGATCGAGTTCGAAAACAAGACCCAGGGCCTTGTGAAGAAGGTGCGCTGGCGCCATACCGTGATCGAGACCCGCGATTGGGACACGCTGATCGTGCCGAACAGTCAGCTCGTGGCGCAGACCATCAAGATCCTCGGCCGGCGCGAGGGGCACCCCGTGCAGCACCGCATGTGGGTCTACTTCAACGTCGACCACCGCTACCCCCCGCGCGAGGTGATCCGCGTCGTCGACGAGGCGCTCCAGTCCGCGCCGCTGCCCGGCGTCGCCGCCGAGCCGAAGCCCCATGTCATCGTTCACGATTTCGCTCGCGACGGCCGCGACAGCTTCGCCTATTACGCCGTTCGCTACTGGCTCACCGACATCGGGCGTAACGATCACACGAGCTCGGCGGTCCGCGAGCGACTCTACGCGGCGCTCCAGCGCGCCCAAATTCCCCTCGCCCTGCCGGCAGCGGCACTGTTCCTGACGCGCGACGACTCCGAGAAGAGCGAGCGCAAGCGGCAGCGCGCGCTCGAATCGCACAAGAGCGCGCTGCGCGGGGTCTCTTTGTTCTCGAACCTCTCCGAGGGCGAGCTCACGCGCCTGGCCGAGAGCGCCAAACGTGCGCCGTTCGCAGCCGGGGAAATGATCACGCGCCAGGGGGCGCAGGCGCACTACCTCTACGTGCTCGTCAGTGGGCAGGTCGACGTGCTCGTGAGCACCGACGGCGGCGCGGAGCGCCTCGTCGCCACCCTGCGCGCCCCCGCCTTCTTCGGCGAGATGGCGCTGCTCACGGGCGAGGCGCGCGAGGCGACGGTCGTCGCCAAAGGGGTCGTCGAATGCCTGCGCGTCGACAAAGACGGTTTCGGTGAGCTGCTCAGCGTTCGCCCGGAGCTCGCGCGCGAGGTCGCGGCCATTCTCGCCGAGCGGCGCGTGGGTCTCGAAGCCGCGAAGGGCGGCCTCGATGTGGACGCTCGGACTCGTCGCATCGCGCACGAAAGCAGACGTATCCTCGCGTCGCTCAAGGATTTCTTCGCGCTCGAAAGCTGAGCTCGGGCGTCAGCACGTGGCAATGCGCCCCGATGGACGCGGCACGTCTCGTGCATCGCGTTCGATGGCGAGCCCGTGCTGTTGCGCGGGACGCGAGGCATGGTCCCATGGTTGGTACGGATGCTCCGGTCGCACGCTCGAGGGCCCGTCGCACGCGCTGGCGCTCCGCGCTGCTCGGCGTGGGGGCGCTCTGCCTGGCGAGCGGCGTGCTGGCCTTGGGCGTGAGCGCTACGGAGCGCGCCTGGCGTCGCGCGGAGGTGAGTCGCGGAGCCCCTGCGACGCCGCCTCCCGTCGCGCCGGAGCCGCCCGCGCCCCCGGTTGCTGCTCCGCAGGAGCCGCCCGCTACGACCCAAGTCATCGATACGGCGCCGAGTCCCGTCGACACGTTCCTGCCCACGGAAGCTCCCGCCCCCGACGAGGTCTCCCCGACAGAGGCACCGCCGCCGGTCGTGGTGTTGCACGTTGAACCCCCGATCGAAGAGGCCTCGGCCGGGTCGCCGTCCGCTCCCAGCGCCTCGGCGAGCGCCGCGCCGGCTCCGTCCGCCGTAGCTGCTCCGTCCGCCGCACCCTCGTCGTCGGCAGCACCCGCGCCCGCCCCGGTCACTTGCGGCGCCGTCACCTGCGCAATCGGCAAGGTCTGCTGCAACGAGAGCTGCGGTGTCTGCGCGGCTCCCGGGGAGCAGTGCTCGCAGCAGCGCTGCGGCGTGTCGCACTTTCCCGAGAGTGCCAGCTGCGGGCCGACCACGTGCAACGTCGGCGAGGTGTGCTGCAACGCGAGCTGCGGCATTTGTGTGCGGATGGGCCAAAGCTGCGACGACAAGCGCCGCTGCGACAACGCGATCACGTTTCCAGAGAGTCAATCCTGCGGCATGAAAGCGACCTGCAACGTCGGGCAGGTTTGCTGTAACCCAAGCTGCGGACTTTGCGCACCACCCGGCGAGACATGCTCGCAGCAGATCTGCGACCACTACTAGAACGCGGGCAGCAGTACCGCGGACTTCACCACGACAGCGCTACGAATGACCCTATCGATCATTGGGTGTCGCCCTCACAGCGCCGAGTTTTTCAGCGTGACGTCGTCCAACGTCACGGTGCCGCCGGTCGTCGCGGCGCCGACGCGGCATTTCCCGTTC
>DASUGE010000337.1:0-13644 GCA_036274215.1 Polyangiaceae bacterium
TGGCGCCTCGATGATGGTTCGCCGCACCGCGATCGACGCCGTGGGCGGCCTCGACGAAGCCTACTTCCTCTATTTCGAGGAGCTCGATTTCTGCGAGAAGCTGCACCGCTTCGGCTGGGAGACCTGGTACGTCCCCGCGAGTCACGTGATTCACATCGCCGGGCAGAGCTCCGGCATCACCGAACGCGGTCGCATCGCCGCGCTGCCCGCCTATTGGTACGAGTCGCGCCGGCGCTACTTCGAGAAGAATCACGGCGTGCCGTACGCCATCCTCACCGACGCGGTCTGCATTCCCGCGTACATGCTCGGGCGCTTGAAGCGCCGGTTGCTCGGCAAGTCCAAGGAAAACATCCCGGGCTTCACGCGGGAGCTCATCAAGCACTCCACGTTGCTTCATCCGACCCGCGAGCTCGAGCCGCCGATCGAATACACGAAGCCTGCCGCGCCGAGTCGCCAGTGAGCCAACCGAGTCCCCCCACGCCGCTCACGGAGCTGCCCGCGACGACCGGCCTCGTTGCCGTGAACTCGCCGGGGTTCGTGCACGCGGCCTTCGCGTGTTTGCGCGCGGGCGAGGTCTTTTCCCCGCTGCGCGGCAAGAACGACGAGCAGCGAACCCGCCTGCTTTCGCCGCAGCGGATCGTCGAGCCGGCGACGGGCTCCGGCTGGGTGACGGAGGAGCCGCTCACCGATCGCTCCGAGCGGATCGCGCAGGTCATGTTCACTTCGGGTACGGAGGGCACGCCGAAGGGCGTCTTGCTCACGCACCGCGGGCTTCACGACGTCGTGTCGCGCCTCGAGGGGGCGATGCACCTCGACGCGTCGATTCGCGAGTACGTCGGCGTGCCGGTCTACCACTCGTTCGGGTTCGGTCGTTGCCGCGCGGTCGCGGCGGCCGGCGGGGCCTTCTTCATCCCCGAGCGCGGCTTCAATCCCGTCGAAATCGCGAACATGCTTCAGAGCGGGAGCATCAACGCGATCTCCGCCGTGCCGAGCCTGTGGCGCGTGCTGATGGAGGCCCACGTCGTGAGCGCCGAGCTCGGGCGCAAGGTGCGCTGGATCGAGATCGGCAGCCAGTACATGAGCCGTGCCGAGAAGGAGCAGCTCCGCGCGCTGTTTCCCGCGGCGGCGATCGTCCAGCACTACGGCTTGACGGAGGCTTCACGCAGCACCTTCCTCGAGATTCACGCCGTGGAGGGCGAAGCGCTCGAGTCGGTGGGGCGCGCGACCGGCGACGTAGAGGTCCGGTTGACCGCCGACGGCCGCATCGCGATCCGCGGCCCGCACGTCGCCGCCGGCACGCTCCTGGACGGCAAGCTCGCCCCCTCGTCCGATGCCGACGGCTGGCTCGAGACGAACGACCTCGGCGATCTGCGCGACGGGTTCCTCTACTACCTGGGCCGCGCCGACGACATCATCAACTGCGGCGGCCTCAAGCTGCCGCCGGAAGCGCTCGAAGCGCGCGTTCGCGCGTCCCTCGACATCCCGCCTGACTTCGCGATCTTTCGCGCGCCCGATCGCCTGCGGGGCGACGGCATCGTGGTCGCCGCGCTGCCGACCATCAAGGTGACGGACAGCGCGCTCTCGGAGGCGACCGCGCTCGCTGCGCAGGATCTCGGCGTCAACGCGCGTGGCGCCATCCGTGTGATCCGGCTCGACGAGTTGCCGACGACGGCGTCGGGCAAGGTGCAGCGTCGTGTCCTCACCGCGCAGGCGGCGAAGGAACGGCCCCCCGAGTCCATTTCGCCGCAGTCGCTCGTCGCCGCGCAGGCCAACGTCGCGGCCATCTACGCGAAGTATCTGGGTGCTCGCGGCGCGGCTCCCACCGCCACCTTCACGACGCTCGGAGGCGATTCACTCGCCTTCATCCAGACGTCGGTCGCGCTCGAGGCGCTGCTCGGACGGCTGCCGCCGCGCTGGGAAGAGGTTTCGATCGCCGAGCTCGAGCAGCTGCCCAAGACGAAGAGCGGGCTCGGGCAGCTCGAGCCCATGGTGTGGCTGCGTGCGATCGCGATCTCCGTCATCATCTCGAACCACGCTCACGCGCTCGGCGAGCTGAATTTTCCAGGCGGCGCTTGGGTCCTGCTCATCCTTTCGGGCGGAAGCTTTGCGCGCTTCCAGCTGCAGCGGGTCATCCGCGAGGGTCGGACGCTCCCGATCCTTTCCGGGCTTCCCAAGCTCCTGATCCCGGCGATGGGACTGCAGATCCTCCAGCAGGTGCTTTTCCGGCACTTCGACCTCAGTCCCGTGCTCCTGTTCAGCAACTTCGTGAGCCCCAAGCTCGACGGGTTCTGGTTCGTCGAGGTGTGGGTGCAGATCTACCTCGCCGTCTTCTTGGTCTTCACGGCGGTTCCCGTCGCGAAGCTCGCGCGCGCGCGTCCGTTCGTGACGGCCTTGGGCTTCCTCACGCTCGGCGTCGCCATGCGCGTTTTCGTGCCGTTCGTTTGGGATACGTCCGCGACGCTCTACGATCGCCTGCCGCACCTCAAGTTCTGGCTGTTCGCGCTCGGCTGGGCGATTTCGGTCGCGCGCGGCAAGGAGCGCTGGTTCGTGAGCGCCGCCGCCGTCGCGCTCTCCGTCTGGATGTACGGCTTCGACCCCGTGCAGGTGGCTTGGGTCGCTCTCGGGTCGCTCGCGCTGATTTGGCTGCCGGCGCTGAGGGTTCCCGCCGTGCTCGCGAGGACCGTGGCTTGGGTCAGCGCGAGCTCCCTCTACATCTACATCGCGCAGTACCACTTCTTCCGCATCGCTCGGGTCCTCTTGCCTACCTCCATCGAAGGAGCGGCCGGGTGGATCCTCGCCGTCATCGGCGGCGGGCTGTTGCGGGAGGCGGCCGATCGCGCGTGGCCGTGGCTCACGGCGCTCTACGCGCGCAGAATCACCGAGCGGCCTGCCGGTGTTCCCTCCGTGAACGGCTGAGGTTCGGGGCTCTCGAACGGAGCGGCGCCAGGTGTTCAGTGAGGGCACCTTGCCCCGCCGGCTCCGCACTGTCCCGGGCCGTATTTCCTGCCTCGATCGCACGTGCCCGCGTCTCGCGATTGCTCCGTGCGACGCCCCCGACTAAAGCCTGATGACGCATGAAGGGCATCATTCTCGCTGGGGGCAGTGGCACGCGGCTCTACCCGCTCACGATCGCGGTGTCGAAGCAGCTCCTCCCCATCTACGACAAACCGATGATCTATTACCCGCTGTCGGTCTTGATGTTGGCGGGCATCCGGGACGTCCTCATCATCTCGACACCCGAGGACCAGCCGCTCTTTCAGCGCGTGCTCAAGGATGGAAACGCGCTCGGCATGAACTTCAGCTACGCCAAGCAGGCGCAGCCGAACGGGCTCGCGGAAGCGTTCATCATCGGGCGGGAGTTCGTCGGTAAAAGTCCAGCGAGCCTCGTGCTCGGCGACAACATCTTCCACGGAGCCGGTCTGTCGGAGCTCCTCCGCGACGCCAGAACGTCACTCGACGGCTGCACGCTGTTCGGTTACCGCGTCGAGGACCCCGAGCGCTACGGCGTGGCGGAGCTCGATGCGACGGGCCGCGTGCTCGGCATCGAGGAGAAGCCGAAGAAGCCCAAGACCCAAATCGCCGTCACGGGCCTCTATTTCTACGACAACGAGGTCACCGAGATCGCGCGGACCTTGAAACCGTCGGCGCGCGGCGAGCTCGAGATCACGGATCTCAACAACGTCTACGTTCAGCGCGGGCGGGCACGACTCGAAATGATGCCGCGCGGCATGGCCTGGCTCGACACGGGAACGCCGCGCAGCCTGCTCGAGGCCGGGCAGTTCGTCGAAGTGCTGCAGAACCGCACGGGCATGCACATCGCCTGCATCGAGGAGATCGCCTTCCGCATGCGTTACATCGGCGCCAAGGAGCTCGAATCGCTCGCGTCGAGCTACGGGAAGAGCCAGTACGGCTCGTACCTGCGCGCCGTGCTTGCCGAAGGCGCTTAGCTCACCTAAACGGAAACGCATCTTGCAAGTAGAAAACCTTCCGCTTCAAGGTTTGAAGCTCCTCAGGCCACGCGTGATCGGGGACGCACGCGGTTTCTTCATCGAGACGTACAACGCGCCGCGCTACCGCGAGGCGGGCATCGACTGTACCTTCCTGCAGGACAACCATTCGCGCTCCCGGCGCGGCACCCTGCGGGGCCTTCACTACCAATCGTCCCCCGGACAAGCGAAGCTCATCCGCGTGACGAGCGGCAGCATCTTCGATGTCGCGGTGGACATTCGGCCGGATTCGCCGACGTTCGGGCAATGGTACGGCACCACGGTGGATGCCGACGAGCACGCGCAATTCTTCGTTCCCGTCGGCTTTGCGCACGGCTTTTGTGTGATGAGTGACGTGGCCGACGTGGTGTACAAGGTGTCGAACGTGTTCGATCCGAAGACCGAGTGTGGGATTCGCTGGAACGACCCGGACATCGGCGTGCGTTGGCCGATTGCCGAGCCGCTGCTTTCGGAGCGCGACGAACAGAGCGAGAGCTTTGCGGACTACGCGAAGCGGGTACGGGGAGCATGAGCGCCCAACGATTGCGTGAGCCCAAGTCGCTGCTCGTCACGGGCGGCTCCGGCTTCATCGGCTCGTCGTTCATCCGCTACCTGCTCGGGCCGGGCGGCTTTTCGGGTCGCATCCTGAACCTCGACCTTTTGACCTACGCCGGTAACCCCGAAAACCTCGCGAGCGTCGAGAAGAACCCGAGCTACCGGTTCGAGAAGGGCGACATCGGCGATGCGGACCTCGTGACGCGGCTCGTCGCGGAGCACGCCGTCGACACCATCGTGCATTTCGCCGCCGAGTCGCACGTGGATCGCAGCATCGTGACGCCCGGTGCTTTCATCGAAACCAACGTCGTCGGCACGTTCCGGCTGCTCGAGGTGGCCCGTAAGGCCAAGAACGTGCACTTTCACCACGTCTCGACGGACGAGGTGTTCGGCTCGCTCGGCCCGACCGGTGCCTTCCGCGAGGACACGCCGTATCAGCCGAACTCGCCGTACTCGGCGTCGAAGGCCGGGTCCGACCACCTGGTGCGAGCCTACGCCCACACCTACGGGCTGTCGGTGACGGTCTCGAACTGCAGCAACAACTACGGCCCGTTCCAGTTCCCCGAGAAGCTCATCCCCGTGATGATCCTGAACCTGGTCGAGGGCAAGCCGCTGCCGGTCTACGGCGACGGGCTGAACGTCCGCGATTGGCTCTACGTGGACGATCACGCCGAAGCGATCTGGAGCATCGTCGAGCGCGGACGGAGCGGCGAGACGTACAACGTCGGCGGCGAGGGCGAGCGCACGAATCTCGAGATCATTCGGCTCCTCATCGAGCACGTCGCCGAGCGCACCGGCAAGGCGAAGAGCGACCTCGAGCAGCAGATCACGTACGTGAAGGACCGCCCCGGTCACGACCGGCGTTACGCGATCGACTTCACCAAGGTGAATCGCGAGCTCGGCTGGTCGCCCAAGCACGACCTCGCGCTCGGCCTGCGCGACACGGTGGGCTGGTACCTCGAAAACACGGGCTGGATCGAGCGCGTGCGGACGGGTGCCTACCGCGAGTGGATGGCGACCAACTACGAACGCCGCTAGCGCCGCGCGAGCCGAAAAAGCCTGTGGCCCTGCTGCTCCACCCACGGCGCGCGATAGCGTGACGCCGTACGGACCCCCGAGCGGCCCGCCCAGCTGAACGAGCGCAAAGCGACCGCGAAAGGTGCGGCGCTCGTCCGCGCCATCGCCCCCGAGCCAGAGCTCTATGTCGTCGACGAAGCCCGTCGCTTGCACCCAGCCGCGGTGCCGCGCGAATGCTTCCGCGAGCGCTTCGCCGAGCTCGCCACCGCTCGCGATGGAGCGAAACGCGGGCGGCAAGTCTTTCATCGCCGGGGCGCCGTCGAACGTCGTGGTTCCGAAGCGCGCGGGCCGCCGCTCATTGATCCGGCGGGATGACGATCTTGTCGTCCTGCTGATCGGGGCCGCGGTTGATCCTGATCTCGTTGTCGGGGCGCGCCCATTCGGGCTTCTCCCACACGCCGCCGTCTTCCTCGGGCTCGGCGTCGGCGGTGGCCGCGGGCGGCGCCTCGATGCCCGGGTGCTGCTCGGGCTTGACCGTCGCATCGCGGGGGGCGGCGCTCGGAGCGGCGGACGCGGGCTGCTCGGCGGACGTCGTCGCCGGCGGAGACGGCTCGGTGTCTTCGACGGCCGCGGGCGCCACCGGTGCGAGCGTCGCGTCGTCGCGCTTTTTCGCGTGTTTGCTGGACGGTAGCGGCTCCGCGCTCTCGGGCGGGGCGGCGGGCGCCGGCAGCGCGGCGTTGTCGTGCCCGCGCGTGCCGCTGTGCCCCTTGATCCACCACAGGCCCCCGGCGAGCCCCGCGCCGAGCGCCGTGATCGCGACGAGCATCACCAGGGCGGCGCCGTGGCTCTTCGGCTCGGGCGGCGGCTCGTGGTGCGTCGTGCCGAACAGCGCCTCGGTCGGCGCCGGGATGCCGGGATCCGCACCCGCCGGCTCGGCCTGCATGAGGGCCGCGACGGTCGGCGCGTCCGCGCGCGTGCGGCGCCGTGACGACTCCGGATCTCTCACCATCGTCGGCATCTCGGACTGGAGCGACGATGGAGGACGGCTCGACGGGCTCGCGTTGCTCGCAACCGAGACATCGGGCGAATCGAACCCCGTCGTCTCCTTCACGTCGAGGCCGAGCGACTCGCGCAGGGCGTCGGTGAGCTCCCGCGCCGTCTGGAAGCGGTTCTCGGGGTCGCGCGCGCAGGCCTTGGCGAACCAGGCGTCGAAGCCGAGCGGAACCGGGGCAATGTCGCTTGGCACCGGCAGATCGCGCACGCAAATCGTGAGCACGAGATCGCCGAGCCCGTCGCTGTAAAAAGGGCGTTTGCCGGTCAGGCACTCGAACGCGATCACGCCGAGCGACCACAGATCCGAGCGGCTATCGACCGTCTTGTTCCCCTGCGCCTGCTCGGGACTCATGTAGTAGGGCGTGCCCAGGATCGAGCCGGTGCGCGTCCGCGTTCCTTCGGGCCCTTCGAGCGCGGCGCGCTCCACCTTGGCGACACCGAAGTCGAGCACCTTCGCGATCTCGTCGTCCTCGTTCTTCACCAAGAAGACGTTCTCGGGCTTGAGATCGCGGTGGACGATGCCGGCCTCGTGCGCGCGGCCGACGGCGCGCCCGACGTGCGTGAGCACGCGCGCCGTGTCCTGGCGCGACAGCCGCCGCAGGCGCTTCAGGCGTTGCGCGAGGTTCTCGCCCTCGAGCAACTCCATCACCATGAACGGGATCGGGCCCTCGACGCCGTAGTCGATGATCTGGACGACGTGCGGGCTGCGCAGCGCGGCCGCGGACTTGGCCTCGCGCAGGAAGCGCGCCAGCGTGTCCTCGTCGGGCACGGCTTCGCGATCGATGAGCTTCACGGCGACGGGCGCCTGCAGGACGAGATGCTCGGCGCGCCAAATCGCCCCCATACCGCCCTGGCCGAGTCGCAGCTCCAGCCGATATCGGCCGGCGAGCACCCGGTTCGGCTCCAGCGCTTCAACGCCCATGCTAGGAAATCGCACCATAGCGCCCCCGGAAGCCGGGCGCACCCGCCGTTCCGTTCCCTGCCTTGTACCCTGGCGACCGCGATGCAGCTCGATCTGACGATTGTGGATGCAGCCGAGCTCCCCGAGCGAGCGGCCCGAAAAATTCGTGACCTCGTCGTCGAAAGCGCGAAGTTGCGAGGGCGCGCCTGCATTGCGCTGTCTGGAGGTACGACACCGCGGGCCGTTCATGAAGCGTGGGCCAAGCTGCCCGATGTGCCGTGGAACCTCGTTCACGTGTACTTCGGCGATGAGCGGGCCGTTCCGCCGGACCACTCAGACAGCAATTATCGGATGGCGAAGGAGTCGCTGCTCTCACGAGTGCCGATTCCCGGTGCTCAGGTCCACCGTCCGGCCGCGGAACAGCCGGATCGCGATGCCGCCGCGCGCGCGTACGAGTCGATACTTCCGGCCATCTTCGATGTCGTGCTGCTGGGCATCGGGGAAGACGGCCACACCGCGTCTTTATTCCCAGGCTCGGCCGCTTTGGCGGAAACGAAGCGTCGCTGCGTCGCGGTCATCGGTCCGAAGCCGCCTCCAGAGCGCCTCACCCTGACCCCGCCCGTGCTCGAAAACGCGCGCTCGCTCGTCATGCTCGCGACCGGGGCGAGCAAGGCAGAGCCGGTCGAGCGCGCGCTGTTCGGAGCCTGGGATCCGCTCGCGACGCCGTCACAGCTCGCGAGACGCGGCACGTGGTTCCTCGATCCAGCCGCCGCGCAATTCGTCGCGGCTCATACCCCCGAGAAATGACCGGATGCTGACAGAAACCGAAGCCAAACGAATTGCCACCGAGAACATCGCCGCGTGGAACTCGCACGATCTGGAGCGCATCCTCGCCCACTACGATGACGACGTGGTTCTCATCTCTCCCGTCGCAAAGCTGCGTTTCGGCGCTCCCGGCGGCGAAGTGCGCGGCAAAGCGGCGCTGCGCGCCTATTTCAGCCGCGCGCTCGAAAAAAATCCCGACCTTCGTTTCGAGCTCGTGGACGTGATGTGGGGCATCTCGAGCGTCGTGCTCTACTACAAGAACCAACGCGGCTCGATGACAGGCGAGGTGCTCGAGATCGGCCCGAGCGGCCTGGCGGTGCGCGTGCTCGCGAACTACGGCGCGCCCATCACGACGTAACGCTAGCTTCCAGTGCTCTGGTAGCCGCGCAGCGCCGCGTTCCACGTGACCTTCGCGACGATGCCGCTCGCGACTGCTGCCGCGAAGGGCCACAGCACGGCGCCGAGCAGCGAGCCGTGACCGCGCAGGAAGTCTGCCGGGACGAAGATCGCGGCGCCGAACGGCACCAGATACATGACGAGCGCCCGCAGCCACCCGGGATACATCGAGAGCGGGTAACGCGACGTATTGAGCAGCTGGTGCATCGTGAACAGGTGCGAGGCCCAGGGCCCCACGACGCGCAGCATGAGCGACCCCGTGACGACGAGCGCGCCCGTGTACACGACCGCGCCGCACAGGACCCAGTACGGAACCAGCAGCAGCATCCAAGCCGGCACGCCGAGCGTCGACCAGGCGATGCCGAGCGTGACGGCTCCGGTCGCGAGATTGCCGAGCGCGTGCAGCTCGGGCCGCGACATGAGCACGAACATCAGGCTATCCACGGGATAGATCAGCAACCGATCGAGCTGTCCGTCCTGCACGTAGTACGGCAACCACCAGATCCCGTTCGACAGGAGCTCTGACAGGCCGAGCACGAGCGCCGTCATTCCGAACAGGAGCAGCACCTCGCTCGCCTTCCAGCCGCCGAGCCCGGGCGCGCGCGAAAAAACCACCCAATAGAAACCGAGCGCGGCAAGCTGCATCGCGACCGCCGTGACGACCCCGACCGCGAAGTCCACGCGGTATTCGGCGATAGCCTTCACGGCCGTGCGGTAGAAGAGGAAGTAGAAGCGCACGCTCAGCCTCCCTGCACCTGGTGACGCCGCATCACGGCGCTCAGGATCAGCTCGCCCGCTGCGAGCAGCCCGACTCCCCACGCTGCCTGGCACGCCATGAGCCGGAGCGCCTCGGGCCAGGCCACCAAACCGAGCCAGATCCGCGCGGGTGTCTCGACCTCGTGGTGGAACGGCAGCGCCTCCGCCACGGCGCGGAGCGGCCGCGGGAACATGACGAGCGGCGCCGAGAGCCCCGAAAACGCCTGATGCAGCGAGCCGCGCAGGAAGAACACGCCGTAACCCGACTGCAGCACGAACGACGCCTGCACGATGAGGTAGCTCAGGCCGAACGCAATCAGAAAACCGAGCCCGACGCTCACGACCGCGAGCGCGAGCGCGACGCCGTCGTGCGGCAAGAGCGCGGAGCCGACGAACCAATAGCCGACCCCGAAGAGGGGCAGCGCGTACACGAAGTTCACGAGCACGTCGCCCGCCGCTTGCCCCATCTGCAGCGCGAGAAAGCCGATGGGCCGCAAGAGATCGCTCGCCACGAGCCCCGAGCGGATCCGCTGCCCGAACCTCAGCTCGACGCTCATCACGAGCAGCGCGTTCACGAGAAAGGCGACGATCAGGTACGCGAGCATCTCGTCGCGTGACAGCGGCCCCGGTCGCGGATTTTCCCGATAAATCGCGAGCCAGACGAGCAGGTACACGCCGTAGCTGGTCACGCTCGCGCAGAGCGACACGAGCGTCGCCAAGCGATAGGTGAGCTTGGTCTGCGCCGTCTTCTGCGCGAGCAGCACGACGCCGTGCAGCATTTGCCACGCAGTCGGGCGAGGGAGCGCGCTCACGCCGGCGGCTTTCCGTTGCGGTAAAGGCGCGTCACGATCGCCTCGAGCTCGGCGCCCTGCACGGCGAGATCGGTCACAGCGAGCTGACGAAGCACGCTCGCCGTGATCCGGGGTGCGCTCGCGGCGTGCGCGCACTCGATCCGAAGCCTGCGCGGCACGCTGAAGTCGAGCTCGAGCTCCTCGCCCGCGAGGTCCTGCTCGAGTCGCTCGCGCGCGCCGCTATCGAGAGGGCCCTCGAGCGTGACGAGCAGCGTGCGGCCTTCCGCGTACCGCTCCTCGAAGCCGGTGCGGCTCCCGTCGTAGAGCAGGCGGCCGCGATCGAGGACGAGCAGCCGCTCGCACGTCGCGCTGATGTCCTTCAAATCGTGTGTCGTTAGCACGATGGTCGTGCCGAAGCGGCGCCGCATCTCGACCAGGTGCTCGCGCACCCGCTCCTTCACGAGCACGTCGAGCCCGATCGTCGGCTCGTCGAGAAATGCGATGGCCGGCGCGTGCAGCAGCGACGCGGCGAGATCGCAGCGCATGCGTTGCCCGAGCGAGAGCAAGCGCACGGGCGTGTCCAGAAATTCGCCGAGCTCGAGCCGCTCGACCGCTTCGCCGTAGGTGAAGCGATAGACGTCGTCGGGCACGCGGTACATCGCCTTCAGGAGCTCGAAGCTGTCACGCGCCGGGATGTCCCAGAGCAGTTGCGGCTTCTGCCCGAAGACGACGCCGATGCTCTGCGAGAGGCGGCGCCGATCGCCGTGCGGCACGATGCCGAGCGTCTCGACGCGACCCGCCGTCGGCACGAGTATGCCCGTGAGCATCTTCACGGTCGTCGACTTGCCCGCGCCGTTCTCGCCGATGAGCCCCACGCTCTCGCCGCGCTCGATGCGAAACGAGAGGTCGCTGACGGCGGCGAGCTCCTCCGTCTCGAACGAAAAATAGGCACGCAGGCCGGCCCAGAAGCCTTCCTTGCGCTTGCGGCGCCGGTACGTCTTGCCGAGCGCTTCGCAGAGGATTGCGGTGTTCATGGGTCGTTCCGTGGTCGCGATCGTGGGGCCGTGCCCCCGAGCGTCAAGACGACCAAGCTTCGGTCAGTCGCGTGGCGAGCGTGCCGAGCGCCTCTTTCGACGACGCGCCGCCGATGAGCAAGGGCAGCTCGATTTCGCGGACGCCGAGCGCGCGAAGGCGGCGCTGGCAGTCGGATTGGATCCCCTCGCGCACGGCACGTCGGATCCCCGCCGCGACGGCCGCGTCGCCGGGCAGGCGTCCGGCGGGGGGCGCGCTCGCCAGCGCGGAGAGTGCTTGGCGCGCGCCGGCGGCGAAGAGCTCCGGGCGAACGGCGTTCACGATCAGCGCGGCGATGGGTAAGCGCAGATCGGTGCGCAACGCTGCGACGAGCTCCTCCGTCTCGTTGACGGGTAGCTCTTCGGGCAGCGTGACCACCACGACGCCGGATTGCTTCGGATCTTGGAACGTGCGCCAGGCTCGCTCCGCATCGGCGCGCAAGAGGCCGGGCGGCGCCAGCTCGACGATCACCTTCGGCACGCGCAGCATGTCGAGGCCGTGACCCGTCGCGGGCGCGTCGAACAGCACCACGTCGAAGCGCGGCTCGCCGTCGACGAGCTCGATCGAGTGGTACCAAGCCTTGCCGAGCAGCGCCCACTCCTTGAGCCCGGGCGCACCCGCGAAGAAACCTTGCACGTAACGGTTGTCGAAGATCGCATCCACGAGCACGCGGCTCTTGAGCTTCATCTGCCCGTACTCGCGCAGGGCGATCTCCGAGCGCAGGAGGACGCCCGAAAGGTTCGGCCGGAGCTCGCGGATCTCGGTGCCGAGCGGGGCCACGCCGAGCAGCTCCGAGACGCGCTCTTTGGCGCCCGTGACGGCCACGAGCACGCGTTTGCCGCTCGCTGCGAGGGCGGCCGCCAAGGCGGCCGTGACGGTCGTCTTGCCGACGCCGCCTTTGCCGGTGACGAAGAGGAAGCGGCGATGTTCGAGATCGATCACGACGGGCGTGTCGTGCTACATGAGCCCGGCGCGTCCTGGAGGTCAAATGCGCCTACGAGCCATCGTTCTCAGCATCATCACCGCGGCGACGACGGCGTGCACCCAGGCCGAGCCGCACCGTAAATCGACCGTGGAGGAGGAGATCGCCGCCGCCGTCGCGGCCGGCGCCATCGAGAAGGACGCTCGCCAGGCGGCTCACGCCAGGCGCTGGGCGCCGCCCAACGGGCCGATGCTCGCCATCGAAGCCGGCAAGGGCGTCGGCGCGATCCGCATCGGTGCGACCGTCGCCACGATCGAGCGCCTGATGGACAAGCGCTGCGAGGTGCTGACGGAGGAGCTTTGCCGCTACATCACGCGCGGCGTCGACTTCCACCTCGTCGGCGGCATCACGAATTGGATCCACGTGCAGCGCGCCGGTCGTCCGGCTGGCAACGACTTCAGGGGTGAGCCCGTCGAGTTCGGCTTCTTCAACGGCGCGATCCCGCCCGACGTTCGCCTCGGCATGATCCCTTCGGCCATCCAGGAATACCTCGGCCCGCCCGAGCGCATCGAGCCCGTGCCCCAACCCAACCCCGCGTCGCTCGTCGCGCGCGACTACTACCCCGGCATGGTCATCGAATACGACCGTTACACGAACGGCAAAATCATCCTCGGCGGCGTCCGCATCATGAAGGATCCCCTCGGTCGTCCCGGGTACGAATACGTCCCCCGGAGCGCCGCGATTCCGGGCAACCCGGTCAGCGGGGAAAACGTGCGGAATAGAGACGTCGTTCGCTAGCGGTAGTCGCGCGGTTCGCCGCGGGAGAATGCGCGTGGGCGGCGGGAGAATGCGCGTCGGGCGGCGGGAGTGTGCGCGTGGGCGGCGGGGAACGCCGTGGGCGGATGCGAAAGCGCGTGGGGCAGCGGAGGAATTGCGTGGGTAGCCGCGAAAGGGCGGGCCGCGGCGCGTGGTGGCGGAACGGGGCGCGACCATTCGTTTCGCGCTTTGCAGTTGGCGATGCTGTCGCCCCTCGTGGGCGCGGCGGGCGGGTGCGGCTTCAGCAACGGGACGCACATCCCCCACATGGGCCCAAGTCCGCGCAGCGTGCGACCCGCGTGCGGTTCATCACCAACGGGATCCAGTTTCCCCACGTGGGTGTGGCGTCGTGCGGCCCGTGCCGCTTCGTGCTGACGCAGGTGTGGCTGCCCCCCGCGTGAGCGCGTCGTCGTGCCGCCCGCGTGCTCGGCCTGCGGCCTGCGCGCGGGTGCCCGCCAAGCGCCGGCGCAGCCGGCGCGGGGGCACGACGGCGTGGGGCGGTGACGCGCGGCGAGAGCGTGCTGCGAGAGACGCCCTGCGAGAGACGCCCTGCGA
>DASUGE010000338.1:0-3625 GCA_036274215.1 Polyangiaceae bacterium
GGCATCATCACGTCGAGGATCAGCACGTGGTATTCGCCCTGGCGAACCTCGTCCTCGACGAGCGTCGGGTCGCTCACTGTCTTGACGATGAAGCCGTCTTTCTCCAACAGCGTCTGCATGTAGTCGCAGATAGCCTTGTCATCGTCGACGATCAGAATGCGCACAAAGGGGACTTCGATGGGCAAGGTGCTCTCCTCGAACGGTCCGGGTGGCCGGTTGCAGTGACACTATAAACTGGATATGGTTACCACGTCACTAGATTTCTAGAGATCTGAACTATTTGAAATTGTTTGGTTTTTTCGAGGGCACCAGATTTTTGGTGTGACGGAGCGGCTGCCTTCGGGTGTCGTTCGATACGGGGGAGGCACTCCCCGGAGATGTGTCGCAAGCGTACGGGATCACGACACAGCGACCGGCGTGGCGTCGTAAGCGACGTCGCAGCGACGCGACCTCTCCGACGCAACTGCGGGCGCCCTTCGTAACGCGCACGGAGCGCAGCAGTGCACCCACGGCAGGTGCGCACGCATTGCAGCGTCACCGTGCCGGGTTCGCGCGTCGCGGTAACCGTCCGCGCCGGTGCGTCAGTGACGGCCTTCGAGCGGATCGAACGCGGGCTTAGTGGGCGCCGCGGGGGCTGCGGGCGTCGCTGGGGCGGCGCTCTTGACGGCGGTGGGCTTGGTTCCTGCCGCGCGCGTACGCGCAGCGTGCTTCGCCGGATCTGCCGTAGGTGGAGCCGTATCAGCGTCGACAGAAACCGGCGGGGATTTCGAGCCCGTAGACGAGGCCGCCGCGAGCGGTGCTGCCGGCGGCGCTGGCGGTGAGAGCGCGGGGAGGGGAACCGTGGGGGCGCTTTGCGGAGCGGTCGCGGTGGAACGCGGATCCGAGGTGCTGACGGACCCTTGATGCCGCATGAAAAACGCTGCCACGGCGACCAGCGTCGCCGCGGCGCCGGCGAGCACGAACCACACCGCCTTTTTCGAGGACTTGGTCTGCGTCGTGCCCCATGCCGACCCGGTCGCAGCGCCGACGCTGCCGGCACCGAGCACCTCGATCGAGCTCGACGAGATGCCGGCGGCGCTCAGCACCTTCGAGATGCGCTCCGAGCTGCGCGCCGCCTGAGCCGTCCCGAACGGCGCGAGCGCTTGCGCGAGCTCACCGACGTTGGCGAAGCGAATCTCACGCCGCTTCTCGAGGCAGCGCATGATGACGGCCGAGAGCCCTTCCGGCAGGTCGGCGCGCAGCGCGCGGGGTGGGGGCGCCGGCTCCTGCAGGATCAGTCCGCAGAGCTGCGGCATCGTGTCGCCGAGGAACGGGGGGCGTCCCGTCAAAAGCTCGAAGAGGATCGTGCCCACCGACCAGATGTCGGAGCGCCCGTCGACGTCGCGCGAGCTCGTCATCTGCTCGGGCGACATGTAGAGGGGCGAGCCCATGATGGCCTGCGTGCTCGTCATGCCGTAATCGCCCGACGAGTCCGCCGTGGTGAGCTTCGAAATGCCGAAGTCGAGCACCTTGATGCACGGCGCGCCGTCGGTGCCCGTGATCATGAAGAGGTTGGCCGGCTTGAGATCGCGATGCACGATGCCGAGCGCGTGCGCCTCGGCGAGTGCCTCGCACGCCTGGAGCACGTAATCGACGGCGTCGGCGACGGCCATGGGGCCCCGGTCCCGGAGCACGGCCGAGAGATCGTGCCCGTTCAGGAACTCCATCACCATGTACGGCGCGCCTGTCTCGAGTGTCCCGACATCGGACACGCGCGCGACGTGCAGGCTCTTGATCTTCACGGCGGCGCGCGCTTCACGCGCGAAACGCGCCACGGACTCCGGATTGTTGAGCGCTTCCGGCAAGAGGAACTTCAGCGCGACGCGCTCGTCGAGCTGAAGATGCAGCGCCGCGACGACGACCCCCATGCCACCGACGCCGAGCACGCGTTCGACCCGGTATTTACCGGCGAGTACCTGGCCTTCGTGAACGGGGCTCATGCGGGCGCTTACAGGGGCACTATCCCCCAGGCTATCCCCTGAGCCACGCCTGTCAACCGCGGGGGATGGACGCCGGCTCGATCTTCGAGCACGATCGTTGCTCGATGGTGGAAGCGCCTTTCACGGGACGCGCGGCATGAACAGTCCCAGTGTCACCGGCGTCCGCGAGGGCGAGATCCTCGCGGGCAAATACCGGGTCGACAAGGTGCTCGGCGTCGGCGGCATGGGGGTCGTCGTGGCCGCGTACCACATCGATCTCGACGAGCGCGTCGCGATCAAATTCCTCCTGCCCGAGGTGCTGGATCACGGGGAGGCGGTCGCGCGTTTTGCGCGTGAAGCGCGCTCTGCCGTGAAGATCAAGAGCGAGCACGTCGCGAAAGTGACGGACGTCGGCAAGCTCGAGAACGGCGCTCCGTACATGGTGATGGAGTTCCTGGAAGGGAGCGATCTCTCCCAGTGGCTCGCGCAGCGCGGGGCGCTGCCCATCGAGCAAGCTGCCGAGTTCATGCTCCAGGCGTGCGAGGCGATCGCCGAGGCGCACGCGCTCGGCATCGTGCATCGCGATCTCAAGCCGGCGAATCTGTTCGTCATTCGAAGGCCGGACGGCCTCTTGTCGGTGAAGGTGCTCGACTTCGGGATCTCGAAGTCGGCGAGCGGTCCCGGGTCGGGCAGCGCGGGTGCGATGACGAAGACGTCGGCGCTCATGGGCTCGCCGCTCTACATGTCGCCCGAGCAGATGCAGTCGTCGCGGGACGTGGACGCGCGGACCGACATCTGGGCGCTTGGCGTCATCCTGTACGAGCTTCTCGCCGGAACCCAGCCGTTCACCGCGGACACGATGCCGGAGCTCGTGCTGCGCGTCGTGACGGGGCCGCCCGCCGCGAGCCTGAGAATGCGGCGTCCCGACGTCCCGGAGGGCCTCGAGCGCGTGATTTTGCGCTGCCTCGAGAAGGATCGGGGACGACGCTTCGAGAGCGTAGGAGAGTTCGCCGCCGCGCTCTTGCCGTATGCGCCCCGGCGCTCGAAGACGTCGGTCGAGCGCATCTCGGGCGTCCTGCGCTCCGCGGGGCTCTCGGCGACGGCGCTCGCGCTGCCACCGTCGTCCGACCACGAAGCGAAAGCGTCGGGGCACACGGCGGCGTCGTGGGGTCGCACCGCTTCGCCGAAGGGGCGCAGTCGGTGGGTCGTCGTCGCTGCCGCGGTCGGCGTCGTCGTGGCGGCTGCCGCGCTCGGTTGGCGAACGCTGCGCGCCGAGGCGCCGCCCGCGAGCGCCGCCAGCGCACCC
Organism: Polyangiaceae bacterium; assembly: GCA_036274215.1. Taxonomy (GTDB): domain Bacteria; phylum Myxococcota_A; class Polyangia; order Polyangiales; family Polyangiaceae; genus PMG-095. The sequence goes on from DASUGE010000338.1 coordinate 3,265, forward strand.
TTGGACGACCGCGCGCCGGCGCCGTCGATGCCCGCGGCCACTTCGACTCCGGAGGTCCAGGTCGCGCCGGCGCCTGTGGTCGCACCCGCCGCGCCAACGGCCACCACGCCGCCCCCGACGGTGGCGGTCGAGCCCACGAGCATGCCCGAGCCCCCGGCGACTCGATCTGCAACGGGTGGGCGCGCGCGCCCCGGCCGTCCCGCAGCGGCGAAACCCGCGCCGACGACGAAGCCCGCCGCGCCGGCCGCTGCACCGCCGCCACCCGAACCGCCGCGCCCCGCGCCGCCGCCGCGCCCCGCCGTTGAATCGAAGCCGAACATCTTCGACGATCGAAAGTGAGCCATGTCCCCTCGAGTCCTCC
>DASUGE010000339.1:0-3153 GCA_036274215.1 Polyangiaceae bacterium
GACGGTCCAGGCGACGAAGGCCGCGCTTTTCCGCGGGCGTACGACGCTGCGCGCCCGCGCCGCCCGTCCGGAGCGAGCGGGCGGCGGGCCTGCGCCGATCGAGCGCGAGAAGCTCCACCGCTACGCCACGCTCTTCAACGCCGGCGACTGGGAGGGGCTCCGCGCGCTCCTCGCCGACGACTGCCGGCTCGACCTCGTCTCGCGCCACGAGCGGCGCGGCAAGGGCGTGGGCGAATATTTCACGCGCTATGCCGAGCTTCGCGACCTCCGGGTCGTGCCCGGCACGCTCGACGGGCGACCGGTGCTCGGAATGTACACGCCCCGCAGCGCTCCGACCCCGCGGAGCTTCGTGTTCCTGAGCTTCCGCGGCGACGAGCTCGTCGAAATTCGCGACTTTCGCTACGTCCCGTACATCGCCGACGAGCTTTCGCTCGGGCGAGCGTTCTTCCGCCCCGACGCCGCCGACGCCGCGGGTGAAGCCACGACGCGGTAGCTCGCGCGTTCAATATCCGCGCCCGCTCGACGAATACCGGGCTCCCTCTACGTCAAGAGCAGTTCCAAGCCTCCCTCGTCCGAGGGGGTGAGTCGGTCTCGACGCGACCTAGGACGTCGCGACGACCTTCCGCACGGCGTCCACGAGGCGTTCGAGGCTGACGGGCTTCACCATCCAGCCCTTGGCTCCGGCTTGCTTCGCGCGCGCCATCAGCGACGGCTGGACCTCGGTCGTGAGGAGCAGCACGGGCAGACCGGTCTTCTTCACGTCGAGATTGTCGAGCATGTCGAGGCCGTTCATGCGCGGCATGTTCACGTCCAGGATCACCATCGCGGGCTGCTCCTGCTGGACGCTCACGAGGCCCTCGACGCCGTCCTTGGCCGTGAGTGTTTCGAACCCCGCGTTCTCGAGCGCGCCGGACACCCGTTGCCGGATGGTCTCGGAATCGTCGACTATCAGAATCTTCTTTCCGGGCATGTTCGGTTCTCCAAGTGTTGGGTCGCAGAAGCCGCCGGCTCCCGCTCAGAAAAGGACGATGTCGCCCTCGCTCGCGTAGGTCATCTGGCTCGCATAGCTGAGCCGTGCGTAGTCGATCTTCCCGCTCAACGTGACGCTGATCTCGCCACGCAAGGTCCTGAAGCGATACGCCGCCAGAATACCCTGTGAGAGGAGCCCGCGCAGTGCCTTCTCGTCCATCGACAGCGGCAGGCCCATTTGCAGGGGCATCTGGAACTGCAGGAGGCGGGCTTTGAGGCGCCCGAGCAACTGGTTCACGCTGTCCTGCACCCACGCCATGCCCGTGAAGGGCCGCGCGGGATCCTGGCGCACCATCTCGAAGACGGGGGTCGGGACCAGCAAGCCGAGGGTGCCGCGCGCGCCCGGGCCGCCGAACGAGATCATGGCCATGAGCGCGCGGCTCTCGACTTGGGTGGTGTCGATCCGGTTCGCCGCGACGGGACCCACGGCGATGCCCGCAGCGTGGAAAAGATCCACGGTCGAGCTCTGGATCATCGTTTCGAGCATCGCGCGGCCGTCTTGCGGGCCCATCAGTGACGCTCCGCTCGTTCGACGGGGAGAAGCGACCGCGCCGGGCGCGCCGGGAAGATGCCGGTTTGCCAGGCTTGCGCCTCGGTTTCTGCGAGCGGGAAGCGCGCAATCCAGGTCGTCCCTCGACCGCGTACGCTCCGCACTTCCAGGGTGCCGTGCAGGCCGCTCACGCACTCACGGAAGGCCGCCATGCCGACGCCACGACCGGAAAGCGTCGTGACCTCGGAGCGAGTCGTCACGCCGTCCTTGCAGAGCGCGTCGAGCAGGTCAGCCTGCGTGCGGTGAGGCAAGCCGCGCGTCGTGGCGACGCGCCGGATGCCCTCCCAGTCGATGCCGGCGCCGTCGTCGCTCACCTCGATCGCGAGCTGACCGTTCGTCGTCACGGCGCGGAGCGCGAGGGTGCCCGCGGCGGGCTTGCCGGCTCGCAGCCGCTCCTCCGGCTTCTCGATACCGTGGTCGAGCGCGTTGCGCATGACGTGGACGAGCTCGCCGAAGAACGCGCCGAAGCGCGCCCGGTCGAGCCGTAGCCCGCCCGCGTCCACGACGACGCGCAGATCCGGTTTGCCGAACCGGCGCGCGACGCCCATCGCCTGGTCGCCGAGCCGCTGGAACGCGCGCTCCACGGGCTCCGCCTGCCAGGCCGCAAGCCGTAGCAGGAGCTCGCGCCGCGGCAGCGAGCCGTCCCCGACCATGTGGAAGAACTCCGCGTACTCTTTCTCCGGGATTTCGACCATGCGCTGGTGGCGCAGGCCGGAGCTCGTCAGCTGGTCGAGCAGCGCTTGCCAGCGCGCGCCGAGCGTCGCGAGGAGCTCGGGCGACGGCGCCCCGTCCTCGGCGAGCTGCGACTCGAGCGAGTGGCAGTACTGCGCGATCATCGCGAGGCCCATCGAGCCGGAAGTGCCCTTCAGCGTGTGGAGCGCCCGCTTCAACAGCACCGAATCGTGGTCGAACTTGCCGCCGCAGAGCGAAGCCACGAGCTCGGAGGACTCGGCGAGGAACACCTCGAAACCCACACGATCCTGCACCAGGCGCCGGAACGCCTGCATGAGCTCGGTGTGCTCTGAGTCGTCGCGCTCGCGCGCGAGGCGCTCGGTGACGTCGGCGATCGCGACGAGCACGCCTTCGAGCTTCGCGTCGCGGAAGAACGGCTGGTAGCGCAGGCTCCAGGTGCGGCTGCCCTGCGTGAGCCGCTCGGGCAGCTGGGCGAGGCACACTTCGAGCGGCAGGAAATCGTCGGCGATCTGCGACCAGCAGAGCTCGAACGTCGACGCGAACGTCTCGTTCGTCGGCGCGAGGTACTGCCAGAACGGCAGCTGCTCGTGCGTGTCGCCGAACCATTCTCCGAGCTTTCGCGAGCGCTCGAGCGCCATCACGCCGTCGGGCGAGAGGGTGACGAACCCCTGGTCGACGTTGTCGAGCACGAGCCGCATGTCGCGGTTCTTGTCGGCGAGCTGTGCCGTGCGTGCGGCGACCTTTTGCTCGAGGGTGCGGTTCATCTCCTCGAGATTGCGGTAGGAGGCGCCGAGATCGCGCGCCATCCGGTTGAAGGACGCGCCGAGCACCTCGAGCTCGTCGCGCGAACGAATGTCCACCTGCACGCCGTGATCACCGCC
>DASUGE010000340.1:0-5534 GCA_036274215.1 Polyangiaceae bacterium
GCGCTCCGAGGACCTCGAGCGCCGGATTAGCCCCGCTTACAAAGATCGGCGGTGCGGCAAGCGAGCACCGTCTCGAGCTTCTCGACGACATTGCTGCAGTTTTCGTCCTTGATCTGGCTCACGCAGCTGGCGAGTTGCGACGAGACGACGCCGTTCGGGCACTCGCGTGCATTGAGGTCGTCGCGCCAATCGGCGCGTGTCTTCGTGACACACTCGTCGCGCGACTCGAACTTCTTGCCGTTGCCGATGTTGTTGCAACGGGCCTCGCGCTCACAGCGTGCCTGAGTGATCGACGACACGGCCGACGCGTTCTGCGCCGTCGCGGCCGGCGTGGGGTGCGCCGGGTCCGTGGTCCGGTCGAGGGTTCCTCGCTCGGCCGTCGTCCTGTCGGTCGTGGTGCGATCCGTCGGGGTCGTGTCCGTCGAGGGGCGAGCCTCGCGCACGGGCTCCTGGTAGGGGGCGCGGTCGGTGTCGCGCGACGGCTCCGTCCGCTTCTCGCAAGCGGCGAGGGACAGACCAATCACGAGGGCGGTACTGGGAGTGAGGCGAAAACGCATGGTATTCATGATGTCCTCCAGTGCGAGGGGCTCTGTCGTGCATCGGGCATGCCGGCGACTCCTGGCCTCGCTTTGAACGCCACCTAGCGGGGCCCGAGGCGTGACGTCACGCGTGAGGCGGACGTGACTGCCCTGACCCGCAGGCTTGAAGCTTGCTTTCAGCAGCGTCATGTCCTTGGAGCTCGCGCGGGTCGCAGGCGTCAAGAAAGCGAAGCTCGAACAGCTCGTCGTGCCGGAGCTCGCCACGCTCGTCGAAAGCCCACCGGGCGGCGACGGCTGGATCCACGAGCTCAAGCTCGACGGCTACCGGCTGCTCGCGAGGCTCGAGCGCGGCAGCGTGCGGCTGCTCACGCGAAGCGGCGCCGACTGGACGTTGCGACTACCGTTTCTCGTGCGAGCGCTCGGGCGTGTCGAAACCAAGAGCGCGCTGATCGACGGCGAGCTCGTGGCCATCGATGAACGGGGGGTCTCGAATTTTCAGCTGCTCCAGAATTCACTCGATGGCGGGCACGACTCCCGCATCGCGTTCTACGCCTTCGATCTCCTGCACTTCGACGGCTACGATTGGCGCCAAGCGGGTTGCCGCGAACGCCGTCGTGCCCTGGCGGAGGTGCACGCCACGTTCGAGCCCGACATCGCGCGGCTCGTGCGTTTCAGCCAGCATTTTCAGGGCCACGGCAGCGACGTGTTTCGAAGCGCCTGCGCGCTCGGCGTGGAAGGAATCGTGTCCAAGCGCGCGGACGCTCCGTACCGCTCCGGTCGCGCCCGCGATTGGCTCAAGGTGAAGTGCCTGCTGCGGCAGGAGTTCGTGGTCGTCGGCTACACGGAGCCCGCGGGGTCGAGGCAGCACGTCGGAGCGTTGCTCCTCGGCGTGCAGCGCCATCGCGAGCTGCATTTCGCCGGGAAGGTCGGAACCGGATTCAGCGTGGGCTCGCTCGCCGAGCTCGTGCGTAAGCTCGCGCCGCTCACGGTGAGTCGGCCCGAAGTTGCCGGTGCGCCGCAGGGTGCCCGCGGGCGGGGCGTGCACTGGGTCAAGCCCGAGCTCGTCGCCGAGATCTCGTTCAGCGGGTTCACCGAAGACGGGCGCTTGCGACATCCGTCCTTCCTCGGACTGCGCGAAGACAAGAGCGCGGCCGAGGTCGTTCCGGAGCGAGCGGAGGTCGCCCCATGACGACCGCGCAGGCGCTCACGCATCCCGACAAGGTGCTCTTCCCCGGGCAGGGCATCACGAAGCGCCAGCTCTCGAGCTATTACGCCCTGGTCGCGGACCACATGCTGCCCCACGTGAAGGCTCGGCCACTCACGCTGGTGCGCTGCCCGAACGGCAGCGAAAAGCCCTGTTTCTTCCAAGAACACCCCGGCCGCGGAGCCCCCGCCGCGATTCGTTCCGTCGTGGTTCCGGAGAAACACGGCAACGCGCCCTATGGCGTCATCGATGACGCAGACGGCCTCTTCGCACTGGTCCAATACGGCGCGCTCGAGATCCACACGTGGGGCTCGCGCATCGGGGACCTCGAGCATCCCGACCTCGTGGTGATGGATCTCGATCCGGATCCGACGGTACCGTCCGAGCTCGTCGTCGACGCCGCTCACGACGTTCGCGCCTGGTTCCAACGCTTCGGCCTCGAGAGCTTCCCGAAGACGACGGGCGGCAAGGGCTTCCACGTGTGCGTGCCGCTCGCCCCCGACCACGATTGGGACGAGGTGCGAGCGTTCTCGCGCCACGTGGCGGAGGGCATGGCGGAGGAAGCTCCGGAGCGCTACGTCGCGACGGCTTCCAAGACGGTGCGGGGCGGCAAAATCTTCCTCGACTACCTGCGCAACAGCCGCGGTGCGACCTTCGTGGCGCCGTACTCGACGCGGGCCAAGCCGGGCGCTCCCGTCTCGATGCCCCTCCATTGGGACCAGGTATCGCCCGATATTCGGCCGGAAACGTTCACCGTGAAGACGGTGGTCGAGCGTCTGGGGACACCCTCCTCGGATCCATTCGCGGGATTCGAGGCGCTCGCGCAGCGCATCCCTCCGGGGTTTGCTCCGGGGGGAGCTGCTCGCTGAACGACTCAGAGCAGCCAGCCGACGCTCAGTCCGACCGTCGGAATCAGCGCCTGGCCGACGTGCTCGAGCGTGTCCTTCACCGTGCGCGCGGTCGGATCGAGGTACGCCTTCAGGACCTCCTGCGGGACGTCCGCGTTCACGCTCTGGTCGAACTTCACGTCGCTCGACGCAATGGGGATCTGCAGTCCCGCGCCGACGCCGAAGCTGAACCCCACCTTCCACGTCTTGAAGTAGCCGAGCTCCGGAGTGAGGACCATCGTCTGCACGCTTCCGTCACTCCGAAGGGTGATTGATTTGCCGATGTTCGGGTAGGCGGCGGCCACTGCGGCAGGAAGGTCGATCGTCTGCTCGGCGGTGCCGTGCGCGAGCGCGTAGCCGACCGACGCGCCGAGATAGAACCCGCCGGCCATCGGATGGATGCGCCCGAAGATCTGATACGCGTGGTACGAAACCGTCGCATCGCCGTAGTACGCAAACTTCACCTCCGGCGCGATGCCGATGTTGATGCCCGCAGCAAAATAGGGCGTCAGCTTGATCATGCCGCCCACGTTGATGAGGCTCGGTAGACCGACTCCGATGATGGGACCGATCCGGAACGGGCCGAGCAAGCCGTCCTGATTGTCCTTCGAGCTCTCCGCGTCGTCTTGCTTCGCGGCGGGGGGCTGTTGAGCTTCGGCGGGAGCGCCAGGCTTCGGCGTTGCGGCGGCGGCAGCCGCGGGGGCCGCTTTCGGCGGTGGTGCGGCGCTCGGCGGCGGAGCTGCGGGGAACGTCGCGGTCGGCGGTGGGGCTGCGGGCGGCTGCGCGCTCCCGGACGGATAGGGGGCGAGCGACGGCGGTGGTGCGGGCGCGGGCGGTGGCTCCGCTGCGGGGGGCTCGGCCGGCGCTGGAGCGGGCGGTGGCTCGGCGGCTGGCGGCGCGGGCGCGGGCGCGGGCGCGGGCGCGGGCGTCTCCGGCGGGGGACTCGGCGGAGCCACTGGCTCCTGCGCAGCAGCCGAGAACGCGACGAGGGTGAGAGCGAGGACCAGGCAACGAGCCAGGGAGCGCTTCATGGAGTCCTAAAGCGGTCAGGCTACCACGCCCCGTAAGCGTTGACTTCGTGCACGTGTTCCCCCGCCTGAATGACGCCCGCTCGGTTAGAGCTCGTAGCCGAAGCCGAGAAAGAGCGACGGGCAGAGCGGGGGGAGCACCAGACGGTGCGCGGCGTCGACGTTGACCTCGCGCCGGGCCGGAAACACGCGCAAATGGACGGCGGGCAGGAGCGCTGCGCGCCCGAAGCGCACGGGGCGTGAGAGCCCGAGCTCGAGCATGACGAGCGACAGCATGGTCGACGATTGAGCGACCACCTCCGAATCGGGACTCACGGTGAGGACGCTGATACCGGCGCCGAGCGAGCCAGTGAGCCCCGTCGTCTGCTCCTCGAGGGCGCCGTACACGAATGCATGCAGCTCGTCGGCCTGGAAAGCCTCGCCGTCCCCGCCGAGCGCCCGCAGCCAGCCGAGCGTCATGCCCAGGGACATCGGTGCGATGCGACGCTCCGTTGCGAGACGGGCTCCAAGGCCCAGCGCAGAGTCCCAGAGCTCTCCGAGCGCTCCGGCTCCCACCTGCCAGGAGCGGGTCTCGGGTGCGCGTTCGGGCATGGACGTGGATTCGGTCTTGGTATCCGTTTCGGGTTTCGCCGGGGGGGCGATGGCCGCGGCGCCTGGCGCGACCTTCGTCGCGGCCGTTGGGGGAGGAACCGTAGCGCCGCCTGGCTCGCCTGGCCGCTCGAGCGCCTCGAGGGTGCGCTCGACTGCGGCCACGAGCGCATCGCGCGCGTTCTCTCCGCTCAACGTGAGGACGGTCGTTTCGGTGCGTTCGCCGGCCGCGACCCGCACGGTGGCCTGGTCTGCGACGCAGTCGATCCGCACGCTGAGGCGCGTGTCATCGCTGAGGAGGAGGGTCGCGCGGGTGCGCGCCTCGACCTGGGCGGCATCCTCCGGGGTGAGAGTGTCGCAGGTGACACGAACGACGGTGGCGTCCTGCGCCGCGGCCATGCGCGCCACCCCAACCAATGCCAAAATGACCGGCCAAGCGGGCCGGTGGGCCTCTCGATTGCGCATTCCAGCGTCCACGAGCGTATGGCACAACCGCGGCGTCGACCAGGCCGGGTGTTGGACCACCGCTCGGGTCGTCCGGGTGAGGACACTAAAGGGAAGCCGAGCGTGAACCCCGTCCATGAGCGTGAGCTGTTCGAGCTCGTTTACCGCCGAATGCGCAATTTGGTCCCCCCGAACGCCCCTGATTTCGAGGACCTCGTGCAAGCGGCGGCGACCGAGGCATGGCGAGCATTGCCCCGCTTCGAAGGCAGGAGCGAGCTCGGGACCTGGATCTACACGCTGTGCTACCGCGTGCTCTCGAATCACCGTCGCTGGTGGCGGCGCTACCAGCTGCGCTTCAGCGTCGGAGTCGAGGACGTGTTTCCGAGCGATCGGGAGCTGCCACCCGAGCTGCTCGACGAGCGCGCCCGCAGCGAGCGCTTGCGAATGCTGCTCGGACGCATGAGCGACAAGTACCGCGCGGTCGTCGTGCTGCACGATCTCGAGGGCTTCAGCGTTGCGGAGATTTCCGAGATCGTCGCGGCCAACGAGAGGACGGTGCGCTCACGTCTGCGCGACGGCCGCAAACAGCTGCGCCGGCTGCTCGAGCTCGACCCCGTCCTCGTGCCGGAGGAGGCGTGAATCGATGAGTATCCCGGAGGACGAGCAGCCGCCGCTGCCCGAATCGATCTGGAACTTGCTTCGGCGGGACGAGCCCGAGCCTGAAGCGATCCAGTCCGCCTACCGGCGCTACGTGCTCAGGCAACCGGACCGGGTCTCTGCGTTCCGGGTCGTGCGTTGGCTCGCGGTCGGTTTCGTCGCGGGTGGCGGCGTCGCGTTTGCCGCG
>DASUGE010000341.1:0-14364 GCA_036274215.1 Polyangiaceae bacterium
GGTGGCGACGCTCACGGCCATGGCCAAGCCGGACGCTGCGGTGCTCACGCTGATCGGGCTCGAGCACACCGAGGGGCTCGGCGACCTCGACGGCATCGAGCGCGAAGAGGGCGCGCTCTTCGAGGGGCTGTCGCCCGACGGTATCGCGCTCGGCAACGCCGACGACCCGCGCGTGCGCGCCTTGCTCGAGCGGGCGCCGGCGCGGGAGAGGATCCGCTACGGCTGCGCGCCGGGCGTCGAGGTGCGCTGCGTGCGGCGCACCGGAGCCGGCGTCAGCCGCCAGCACGTCTCTATCGAGACGCGGCGCGGCCGCCTCGAGCTCGAGCTCTCGCTGCTCGGTGAAGCCGGGGCGTATGCGGCGCTCGCCGCGGTCGCGGTGGCGCACGCCGTCGCGAACGAGCCGCTCGACGCGCGCGCCGTCTCGGGGGCGCTCTCCGCGGCGGGTGAGCCCGGTCGGCTCGAGGTGCACGAGCTGGCCGACGGCACGGTCGTGCTCGACGACGCCTACAACGCGAACCCGGCGAGCGCGCTCTCGTCGCTCAAGACGGCCCGAGAGGTCGCGAGCGAACGCCGCGCGCGGCTCGTGCTCGTGCTGGGCGAGATGCGCGAGCTCGGCGCCGTCTCGGTGCGCGAGCATCAGAACCTCGGTGAGGCGATCGCAAAGAGCGGTGCGGCCGAGCTCATCGCCGTCGCGGGCGACGCGGCCCTCTTCCTCGATCCGGCAAAAAGCGCGGGCATCTCGAGCGTGTTCGCGGCCGACGCCGACGGGGCGCTCGTGCTCGCGAAGGACCGCGTGCGGCCCGGTGACGTCGTGCTGGTCAAGGCGTCGCGCAGCGTGCGCGCCGAGCGGGTCGTGCGCGGCCTCGTCGAGCGAGGTGCGGCGTGATCTACGAGCTGCTCTATCCGTTGCGGCACCTCACGGGTCTCGGCTGGCTCAACGTGCTCCGCTACCCGTCGTTCCGCGCGATCATGTCCGCGATGACGGCCATGCTCGTCTCGTTCATGGTAGCGCCCTGGTTCATCTCGAAGCTGCGCGGCAAGCAGATCAGCCAGATCATCCGCGAGGAAGGGCCCGCCTCGCACCATGCGAAGCGGGGCACGCCCACGATGGGTGGCGCGCTGATCCTGCTCAGCGTGCTCGTCCCGACGGTGCTCTGGGCCGACGTGAAGAACGTGTTCGTGATCGCGACGACGAGCGTGACGGCCGGCTACGGCGCCGTCGGCTACCTCGACGATCGCCTCAAAATCCAGGAGAAGAGCTCGCGCGGCCTCGCCGGACGCTACAAGCTCGTCGGGCAATTCGCCATCGGCGCCGTCGCCCTCGGTTACCTCTTCTTCCACGCCTCGGACCTGCCGGCGCAATGGCTCGAGATGCGCGGCCGGCTGACCTTGCCGTTCCTCGCCTTCGACAAGCACCCGCTCACGCTGCCTCTCTCCGTGTACGTGCCTTTGGCGCTCGTGTTCGTCGTCTGGACGAGCAACGCCGTGAACCTGACGGACGGGCTCGACGGCCTGGCGATCGGGCCCGTGATCATCAACGCGGGGACGTACTCGCTCTGGGCGTACGTCGCGGGCTCGGTGCTGTTCGGGCGGCCGCTCGCCAACTACCTCGACGTCGCGGGCTTTCCGGAGATGGTGGAGCTCGCGGTCTACGGCGCGGCCGTCGTCGGCGCGGGCATCGGGTTCCTTTGGTACAACACGTACCCGGCGCAGGTCTTCATGGGGGACGTGGGCTCGCTCGCGCTCGGCGGCGGCCTCGGCATGATGGCCGTCATCACGAAGACCGAGCTTTTGAGCCTGATCCTCGGCGGCATCTTCACGATCGAGGCCGTGAGCGTCGTCACGCAGGTCATCTCTTTCAAGATCTGGAAGAAGCGCGTCTTCTTGATGGCGCCGATCCACCATCACTACGAGAAGAAGGGCTGGCCCGAGCCGCGCATCATCGTCCGCTTCTGGATCATCTCGATGCTGCTCGCGCTCGTGGCGCTCTCCTCGCTGAAGCTCAGGTGACGATGGACCTCAGAGGACAGCGCGTCATCGTCGTCGGCCTCGGCAAGAGCGGGCTCGCTGCTGCGCGCCTGTGTGTGGAGCGCGGCGCGAGCGTGCTCGGCACCGACAGCGCGCCGCTCGAGCGACTGCCGCCCGAGGTGAGCTCGAGCGGGATCGAAGTGCGCGCCGGAGGGCACGAGAGCGTGCGCTTCGCGGAGGCGGATCTCGTCGTCGTGTCGCCGGGCGTGCCGTCGTTTCCGGAGCTCGAGGCGGCAGCGCGCGCGGGCATCGAGACCATCGGCGAGCTCGAGCTCGCCTGCCGTCTTCTTGATGCGCCCATCGTGGCTGTCGGCGGCACCAACGGCAAAAGCACCACGACGACGCTCGTCGGCGGGCTCCTGCAGGCTGCCGGGCGGAAGACGTTCGTCGGCGGGAACCTGGGCGAGCCGGCCGCGAGCGCCGTCGGCAAGCCGTGGGACGCCGTCGTGCTCGAAGTGTCGAGCTTCCAGCTCGAGCGCGCGCCGCTCTTCAAGCCTCGCGTGAGTATTTTACTCAATGTCACGGAGGATCATCTCGACCGCTATCCGAGCTTCGAGCTCTACGCCGACGCCAAGGGCAACGCCTTCGTCAATCAAGAGCCCGGCGACACGGCCGTCGTTCCGTTCGGCGACGCGAGCTGCGAAGAGCAGGCCCGGCGCGGGCGTGGGGACCGCGTGACGTTCGGCAGCGCCGGCGACTATGCCGTGGACGACCGCACGGTCGTCGAAGCCAAGAGCGGCGAGATTTTCGACCTCGCGCGCGGCAAGCTGCACGGCCGGCACAATCTCGAGAACGCCGCGGCCGCGATCGCCGCCGTGCGCGCGCTCGACGTGGGTGCCGGCGCCGTGCGCGAGGGACTCTCGGCGTTCGAGCCGTTGCCGCACCGCATGGCGCTCGCGGGCGAGGTGCGCGGCGTGACGTTCTACGACGACTCCAAGGGCACGAACGTGGGCGCCGCCGTCACGGCGCTGCGCGGTCTGCGCGAGGCGCGCGGCGTGCTCATCGCGGGCGGGCGGGACAAGCACGGCTCGTACGAGCCCCTGGTCGAGGCGATCCGCGAGAAGGCACGCGCCGTGGTCGTGCTCGGCGAGGCGGCCGAGCGGATCTTCGGGGCCATCGGCGGCGCGGTGCCGGTCGAGCACGCGACGGACATCGACGACGCGGTGCGCCGGGCGTTTCGCCTGGCCGAGCGCGGCGACGCCGTGCTCTTGAGCCCTGCGTGCTCGAGCTTCGACATGTTCAAGAGCTACGCCGAGCGCGGCGACCGCTTCGTGGCGGCCGTCGGGCGGCTTCGCACGGAGGTCTCCGCATGATCCGGGTTCCCGCCGTTTCCTCGCTCGCGCGCCGCCGGTCGGGCGCGCTCGATCCGGTGCTCGCGGCCGCGGCCATCGCCCTACTCGGGTTCGGCGTCGTGATGGTCTACACGTCGAGCGTCGTCGAGGCGACGACGACGTTCCGCGATCCCCAGTACTTCCTCGTACGGCAAGCCATTTACGCGGGGGCCGGCCTCGCGATCATGCTTTTGACCTCGCGCATCGAGTACCACCGCCTGAAGCCCTTCACGTACCCGATCCTCGGTGTGGTCACGGTGCTCATGATCATGAGCGTCACCGGCTTCGGTCACACGGGCGGCGGCGCGGCGCGCTGGCTCGCGCTCGGTCCCATCCACGTGCAGCCGTCGGAAGCGGCCAAGCTCGCGCTCATCTTGTGGCTCGCCTACTCGCTCGAGAAGAAGCGCGAGCGCATGAAGAGCTTCTCGATCGGGATGCTGCCGCACTTCTTGATGGCAGGCTTCTTGATGGTGCTGTGCTTGAAGCAGCCGGATTTCGGCGGCGCCGTCGTGCTGTTGTTCCTCACGTTCGCGCTGCTCTTCGTGGCGGGCGCGCGGCTCGGCTACCTGCTGGGTGCGGCGATGCTCGGCGCCGTGTTCGCGGCCTGGGCCGTGCGCTTCACGAGCTACCGCTGGGAACGCATGCTCGCCTGGTTCAACATGGCCGAGCACCGGCAGGATCTCGCGTACCAGCCGTTCCAATCGGTGATGAGCTTCGGCTCGGGCGAGGTGGCCGGTCTCGGCCTCGGCAAGGGACTGCAGGTCCTGTACTTGCCGGAAGCGCACACCGATTTCATCTCCGCCATCATCGGGGAGGAGCTCGGGTTCATCGGCATCCTCGCGCTCGCGAGCGTGTACCTCCTGATCGTCGCGCGCGGCGTGCGGGCGGCGCTCTGCGCCGAGGACGAGTACGGCTCGTACATCGCGTTCGGCATTTCGGTGCTGTTCGGCGCGCAGGCGCTCGTGAATCTGGCCGTCGCGATGGCGATGCTGCCGACGAAGGGGCTGACGCTGCCGTTCGTGAGCTTCGGCGGGTCGTCGCTGCTCGTGTGCTCGGCGGCGATGGGCGTCTTGCTGTCGGTGTCGCGCGGGACCAGAGTGGCCGGAAACGCCAAGGTCGCGCTCGAGGGGCCAGATCCCGAGGCGAGCGCCATGCTCGTGACCCAGGCGGAAGAGGGCATGGCATGACCCTGCGGGCTGCTCGCACGCTCGTTTTCGCCGGCGGTGGCACGGGGGGCCACGTGTTCCCGATGATCGCCGTCGCGGAAGCCGTGAAGGCGCTCGCGCCCGACGTGCGCCTCGTGTTCGTCGGCACGGAGCGCGGGCTCGAGGCGCGCGCCGTGCCGGAGCGCGGCTACGAGCTCGAGCTGATGCGCGTCCTGCCGTTGCGCGGTGGCGGCGTTTCGGGCTTCCTGCGCGGCGTCGGGCGGGCGGCGCTCTCGTTGCCGGAAGGGCGCGCGCTCGTGCGGCGGCTCGCGCCGTCCGCGGTGCTGTCGGTGGGCGGGTACGCGGCGGGGCCGGTGTCGCTCGCGGCGTGGTCGCTCGGGGTGCCGCTCGCGCTGCTCGAGCCGAACAGCGTGATGGGGCTCGCCAATCGCTGGCTCGCGCCGCTCGCGGGGCGCGGGTACGTCGCGTTCGACGCGGCGGAGCGCCACTTTCGTCGCGGGCGCGCGCTGCGAGTCGGCGTCCCGCTCCGGCCCGGTTTCGGGCCCGCGCCGTACACGCGCGCGGGCGAAGCGCTACGCGTGCTCGTGCTCGGGGGGAGCCAAGGCGCGAAGGCCCTGAACGAAGCCGTGCCGCGCGCCGTCGCAGAGCTCGGCTCGGCGCTCGAGGTCGTGCACCAGTGCGGGCCGACGCACGCCGCAGCGGTGCGAGGTCTTTACGCCGAGCTCGGCCTCGCCGAGCGGGTGCGCGTCGTGCCGTTCATCGACGACATGCCCGCGGCGCTCGCGGCGTCCGAGCTCGTCGTGGGGCGCGCGGGGGCCGGAGCTCTGAGCGAGATGTGCGCCGTCGGGCGCCCGGCGTTGCTCGTGCCGTATCCGTTTGCCGCGGACGATCATCAGCGCGTCAACGCGGAGGCGCTCGTCGCCGCGGGCGCCGCGGTGTGCGTCGCGAACGCCGAGGCGACGCCGGAGCGCCTGGCGCGAGAAATTGCCCAGCTTTCGCAGGATCGCGCGCGCCTGGCCGCGATGGCCGCCGCGGCTCGTGACGTCGGGCGTCCGACGGCTGCGCGCGACATCGCGCTCGATCTGCTGAACCTCGCGGGCCTGCGCGTCCCGGAGAGCAGCGGGTCAGTCGCCTCCAACGGTGCCGTGCCCAAAAACCAAACCCTCAAATTCGAGGAGGCGACCTAACCCCATGTTCCGCGGTCGCGTGAGGCACGTGCATTTCATCGGGGTCGGCGGCATCGGCATGAGCGGGCTCGCCGAGATCTTGCGGACGCTCGAGTTCGACGTGTCGGGGTCCGACCTGCGCGAAAGCGAGAACACGCGGGCGCTCGTGCGGCTCGGCGTGCGCATCGACGTGGGGCACAAGGCCGAGAACGTCCACGGCGCGGACGTGATCGTGTACTCGAGCGCGATCGACGACAAAAACCCCGAGATCGTGCGGGCGCGCGAGCTCGGGACGCCCGTGATTTCCCGCGCGGAGATGCTGGCCGAGCTGATGCGCGTGAAGTACGGCATCGCGATCGCCGGGTCGCACGGCAAGACGACCACGACGTCGCTCGTGGCGACGATCCTGCGCGCGGCGGGCTTCGATCCGACCGTGGTCGTCGGGGGGCGCATGGCGGCGCTCGGCTCGAACGCGCGGCTCGGCGCGGGCGACCTGCTCGTCGCCGAGGCGGACGAGAGCGACGGGTCGTTCCTGCGGCTCACTCCGACGATCGCGGTCGTGACGAACATCGATCCGGAGCATCTCGATTTCTACGGGAATCACGAGACGCTGAAGGAAGCGTTCGTAGCGTTCACGGAGAAGGTGCCGTTTTACGGGCTCGCCGTCTTGTGCCTCGAGCACCCGCACGTGCAGGAGCTCTTGCCGCGCATCGGGCGCCGGCACGTCACGTACGGGCTCTCGCCGCAGGCCGACTACTACGCGCGCTCGATCGCCATGAAGGGGCTGGTTTCGACGTTCGTCGCTTACCGGCGCGGCGAGCCGCTCGGCGAGTTCGAGCTGCGCATGCCGGGGCGGCACAACGTGCTCAATACGCTGGCGGCCATCGCCGTCGCCGACGAGCTCGAGGTGCCGCTCGACGTGACGAAGCAGGCGCTCGCCTCGTTCAACGGTGTCGCGCGGCGCTTCACGATCGTCGCCGAGGTGTCGGGCGTGGCGCTCGTGGACGACTACGGCCATCACCCGGCCGAGGTGGAGGCGACGCTCGCCGCGGCCCGCGGGGCGTACCCGGGCAAGGTGATCGTGGCGTTCCAGCCGCACCGCTACTCGCGCACGCAGCTCCTGTTCGAGGATTTCACGCGGGCGTTCAACAACGCCGATCACCTGTTCCTCGTCGATATCTACGCGGCCGGTGAGAAGCCGATCGAGGGCATCACGGCCGCGCGGCTCGCGAAGGGCATCGCCGACCACGGGCACCACGCCGTGCGGCACGTCGAGGACCGCGCGACCTTGCCCGACCAGATCGCGCGCATCGCCGAGCCGGGCGACGTGGTCATCGCGCTCGGCGCGGGCGACATCAACAAGATCTTGCCCGGGATCGCCGCCGAGCTTCAGGCTCGGGCCGGCCACGGGAGCCCCCCATGAGAGCGCGAGCGAAGAGCCTGCACGGCGCCGCGGTGAGCGCCCCGAGCGAGGAGCTCGAGCTCCCGGGGAGCCCCCCGCCGGCCCGCGCCGGGGCGCGCCGGGCGGTGTCGGGCCGGCCGCCGCCGTCGGGGCCCCGCGTCTTCGACCGGATTTTTGCGGGCGTGAAGCTCGTCGTGGGGCTCGCCGTCGTCGTGGCCGCCTCCACGGCCGTCGCCTACAGCCTCCACCGCTACGCGCTCACGACGACGCGCTTCGCGATCCAGAAGGTCGAGCTCGAGGGGTCGAAGCGCCTCGCGCCCGACGAGGTGCGCTCACTCGCCGGGGTGACGATCGGGGCGAACCTGTTCGCCTTCGATACGCGGGCCGCGGAGGACAAGCTCCTCAAGAACCCCTGGGTGAGCTCGGCCCACGTCACGCGCCGGCTGCCGGGGACCCTTCATGTTGCGGTGACCGAGCGCGTGGCCGCCGCCGTCGCGGTGCTCGGCGACCGGCCGTTCCTCGTGACCCCGGACGGCGAGCCGTTCAAGGAGGTCAGCCTCGATGACCCGAACGATTTGCCGGTTCTGAGCGGCGTTTCTGCGGCCGAATGGGCGCGCGACAAGCAGGGCGCGATGGAGCGCTTCCGCACGGGCGTGGACCTCGTGCGGCAGTACGACAAGCTCGGCATGGCGCGGGTGCACCCGCCCGAAGAGGTGAGCCTCGGCGCCACGGGCCACACGGTGCTCACGGTGGGCCGGCAGGGCATCGCGCTCGAGCTCGGCCGCGCGCCGTATTCGCGCAAGCTCGCCATGGCGGCGGACGTCGTCGGTCAGCTCGCGGCGAAGGGCCGGACGCCTGGCATCGTCTTTTTGGACAACGAAGCGCACCCGGAGCGGGTGGTCGTGAGGATGCGCTGATGCTCGCCGAACCCCGCGACATCACCGGCGCAAATTTGGCCCCGTGCGAGCCAGCATGGCAGCGTCGGCCGAGTCTCGAAGAGCAGCCACGGTGGAACGCATGGACATGAGAAACGCACCGGAACAGAGCGGGATCGTCGTGGGTCTCGACCTCGGAACCACGAAGGTCTCGGCCGTCGTGGGCGAGGTCGACGCCGACGGCATCACGATTCTCGGCGTGGGCAACGTGCCCTGCCGTGGCCTGAGGAAAGGCGTAGTCAGCAACATCGACCAGACCGTGCGCAGCATTCGTGAGGCGGTCGATGCCGCGCAGACCATGGCCGGCGTCGAGATCGACACGGTGTACGTGGGCGTCGCCGGCAGCCACATCCGCTGTCAGGTGTCCGACGGCGTGTGCGCGATCTCGGGTCGCGAGGTGACGCGCGCCGATCTCGAGCGGGTGCTCGAGGGTGCCCGCGCCATCCCGGTCGACGCCGACCGCATGATCCTCCACGCCCTCCCGCGTGAGTACGTGGTCGACAACCAGGACGGCATCCACGACCCGGTCGGGATGAGCGGCGTGCGTCTGCAGGTGCGAGTCAATCTCGTCACGGCTGCGACCTCGTGCATTCAGAACGTCGTGCGCTGCGTGGAGCGTTGCGAGCTCAACGTGGCCGACATCGTGCTCGAGCCGCTCGCGAGCGCCGACGCGGTGCTCTCCGAGGACGAGAAGGAGATCGGCGTCGCCGTCATCGACGTGGGCGGCGGCACGAGCGACCTCCTCTTGTTCGCGGACGGCGGGATCGCGCACACGAGCGTGATTCCGGCCGGCGGGAACAACATCACGCTCGACGTGGCGGCGGGACTGCGGACGCCGGTCGCCGAGGCGGAGCGCCTCAAGCGCAACTACGGCTGCGCGCTCGGCCGCATGATCGCCGACGACGAGGAGATCGAGGTGCCGGGCGTGGGAGGGCATGCGCCGCGCCGGGTCGCCCGCCGCCTCTTGAGCGACATCATCGAGCCGCGCGTCGAGGAGATCTTCGGCGAGGCTCGCCGCCGCATCGAGGAGACGGGGCTGCTCGAGCAGGTGAGCTCTGGCTGCGTGCTCACGGGTGGCGCGGCGCTGATGGAAGGCATGGTCGAGTGCGCGCAGGAGATCCTCGGCATGCCGGTGAGGCTCGGCTTCCCGGTGGGCGTGAAGGGCATCTTCCAGCTCGTGCAGGGGCCGCAGTACGCGACGGGCGTCGGGCTCGTGCGCTACGGCGCCGCCCAGCTCGCCGAGATGGCGCACAAGGTGGACGTTCGGCACGGTGCAGAGCCCGAGAGGCGAGCGAGCGAGGTCGTCGCGGGCACCAAGGGTACGAAGATCTGGGAGTGGGTACGCGCCGCATTTTAGCGGGTGAGCCCAGGAAAGCTGAAGGACGATGAGCTTCTCAATTGAATTCGCCGAAGAGTCACGGACCTACAACGCTCGCATCAAGGTGATCGGTGTCGGTGGCTCCGGCGGGAACGCCATCAACACGATGATCCACTTCGGCCTCGAAGGGGTCGAGTTCGTGACCGTGAACACGGACGCGCAAGCCCTCGGCTCGAACGCGGCGGCGGAGAAGATCGCGATCGGCCAGAACGTGACGCGCGGCCTCGGCGCCGGCGCGGATCCGGAGCGCGGTCGCAAGGCGGCGCTCGAGGACGTGAACCGCCTGAAGGAGATCGTGATGGGCGCCGACATGGTGTTCGTCACGGCCGGCATGGGCGGCGGCACGGGTACGGGCGCGGCGCCGATCGTCGCGCAGCTCGCGCGCGAAGCGGGCGCGCTCACCGTGGGCGTCGTCACCAAGCCCTTCGCCTTCGAAGGCAAGCTGCGCGCGCGCCGCGCGGAGCAGGGCATTCAGTCGCTCACCGAGCACGTCGATACGCTGATCACGATCCCGAACGAGAAGCTCATGTCGATCGCCGACGACGAGCTCACCTTCGTCGAGGCGTTCCGCAAGGCGGACGAGGTGCTGTTCCAGGCCGTCAAGGGCATCAGCGATCTCATCACGCTCGACGGCATCGTGAACGTGGACTTCGCCGACGTGCGCACCGTCATGTCCGGCAACGGCCGCGCCCTCATGGGCACCGGCTGCGCCAAGGGCGAGGGCCGCGCGCGGCTCGCCGCCGAGCAGGCGATTCACTCGCCGCTGCTCGACGACATCTCGGTTCTGGGCGCCACGGGCGTGCTCATCAACGTGGTCGGCGGCCACGACATGAAGATGAAGGAGATCCAAGAGGCGGCCTCGCTCGTTCAGGAGCAGGCGCACGAGGAAGCCAACATCATCTTCGGCGCGAGCATCGACGAGAGCATGGGCGAAGCGCTCAAGGTGACGGTCATCGCGACCGGCTTCAACGCGGCTCAGGAAGAGCTCCCCGTCGAGATCGCGCGCGAAGCTCGCCGCGCCCAGCCGTCGCTGCGCGAAAGCCTCGCTCCGCGCTCGGCCGCGCCCTCGTCACGCGATCAGGTTCCGGCGCTTTCGACTCGCCGTCCCGCTGCGCCCTCGCTCGCCGTCGGTGCGCGCGACGGGCAGATGGGGCTCCCCGTGTTGCGCGATCGCATTCCGTTCCCGTCGGCGCTTGATGCCGACGCGGAGTGGGACGTGCCGGCGTTCCAGCGCCGTCAGGGCGGGTGAGTCCTCCGTTGCTTCTGGGGGCTCGAGCCCCCAGGCCGCTCGCAACCTAGGGTCGACCCTAGTAGTATCTCACCGGGCGCTGTGCGAGGGGTGATTCTCACTCGAAGTGAGGATCACATGGCGAGCGGTGGGCAGGGTTGGGCGTTCAGGTGCATGACGGTCGGGCTTGCGCTTCCGGCGGTGGGGCTGGGGGCTTGTGGTGAGACGCGGGACGTTCGCCACGGGCTTCGAGTGCAATGCCGACGCCGCGTGCAACGATGGCAATCCGTGCACGGCGGATGCCTGCGCCGACGCCAAGTGCGTGCACTCGCCGGTTGTCGATGGCACCGCCTGTCCTGACGACGGTAACGCTTGCACGAATGATCGCTGCGCGAGCGCGGTCTGCACCCACCCGCCGGTGTCGAACGGGACGGGCTGCACCTCGGACGGCAACGATTGCACAGCCGATGCCTGCCAAAGCGGGGCCTGCGCGCATACGGCAGTCGGGGACGGAATCCCCTGCACCGACGAAGGGAATCCCTGCACAGTCGACCAATGTGCGGCAGGCACGTGCGGGCACGTCGTTGTGGCAGATGGCACGCCGTGCGTGGGCTCGTGTCCGAGTTGCGATCACGACCAGTGCAAGGCGGGCGTCTGCACGCACTTACCGGTCGAGGTGTTCGTGAATTGCGTGGCGGAGCTTGGCACCGGCCGCTTCGCCGCGTTGTTCGGCTACGAATCGACCTCCGGCGCGCCGCTCGTGGTGCCGGCCGGCCCGACGAATCACATCGAACCGAGTTCGCCTTTGCCGGACGCTCAGCCGCCCGTGACATTTGATCCGGGACGGCACGTCACGGCCTTTTGGGCGCCTCTCGACCAGGGAACCGGCGCTGTCGACTGGGTCGTCGGGGGTAGCCACGCTCACGCGACGCTCGAGTCGCCGCCATGCACCGCAACGGCCTTCCCGTCGCACGACCCCAGTATCGCAGAGCCGCGTGGGGAAACGCACGCCCCGCCAGCCCCGTCTACTCCTACGCCAGCCTCTTACTTCTTCATTCAACCACCAACTCCGCCGATGATGACGAGCCGTGCCGCGATTTCGGCGGGGCAATTGAGCTCCCCGGGGCCCGTGACGCAGGACCTGATCCCGCAGTTTGCCCCGCTGTTCGAGGTCACGCTTACCTATCTGACGCTCGGAACGGACGGCTGCTTCGCAAGCCGGGACGTCGACGCCGAGCTTTACATCGGGGGCGTGTATGCGGGTCGCAAGCACGTCTACGACGACGGATGCGTCTTTTGCGTGGATACCTGCATCTACCCGAACCCGACCCTCAATGTGACGTTCCAGATGAACGTTTCGCCCAACACACCGACGGTCCCCGTGCGGATCCGCCTGCTCGAACACGACAGCGGCAGTCCTGACGACGTCGTGATGGACAAGACCTTCAACGTCGACAATCACTTCGGTCAGCCCAACGAGGTGTGCGACGGCGGCAGCGACGGTTGGGCGACGTGCTTTACTGCCAAGCAGACCGGTCTGCCTCCGGACCTCGTAGAACCCCGCGTATGCGCGACGTTCAAGGCGGCGTTCATGGACTCCGATCTCGGGGAGGACGATCCCGGCGTGGCGGTTCCCGGCGCGACCTATCGCGAGTATCCGGCAAGCTTTGCCTTCGCTTGGGTCGGCGTCGATGGCCCCCTCGGCTCGTCTTCCGTGGCGGTCTACCTCGATGCCGATGGCTGCGTGCCCCCTGGGCAGATCCCCAAGGAGAACTTCGCGTTCATTCCAGGGGTCCCACCCGGCGACGAGGGCTCGCTCAAGATGGATGTCTTGTTCAACACCAACAACGGCTCCGGCGGGTTCAAGCGACCGGATGGTGTTCACTACTACCTGACGAGCAAACGCTTCGAGACCAGCTTGTACGGGGCGACTACCCACGAAGGGGACGTCCCGCTATCCAGCTGGACCGATTGGGGCGTATGGAAGGTGCCGCCCGGGCGCATCGACATGCACGTGCCGGTGTTGTCTCCCGTGACCAACATCGCGTCCGTGATATCGACGATGCTGACGCGCAACGACATCGGATTTTCTCTCGATGACCCGGCAACGACCGGGGTCGACGAGAGCGAGTACTCCGTTGAGCAGGGCGGGCGAGGCTGCACCTTCGTCGACCTGTTCGGGCGCAACTACTGCGAGTCTTGGGGTTCTAGCGACCTCTTCTCGGTGGGCTACGCGCTTCCCCGACCCGACGCACCCGCTTGCCGTCAAGACTCGGAGTGCACGGGCGGCACCCTCTGCTACGAGGCGGATTGCTCGGGTTTGCCGCCCGGTGCGGATTGTCGCCCCGGCGGATTTGACAGCCAAGGCCTCTTTCTTGATTTCGGCGGCACGGATAAGCCGTGCACGGCTTCATCAGCCACTTGCTTCTGCGCCCAAACCGACGACAGCCGCTGGAAGTTCGTGATCGCGCACGAAGCCGGGCATCAGATCGAGGAGCGCGGGATCGGGCACTTGCCGGATGCGTTCTACACGTTCAGCTGTCCGCCTAACACTACATGTACCGGTCGCCGGGGTGAGGTGGTAGGCGCCGGCGATTCACTGTCAGACCCGCCGCTGGTGCCGGAGGAGGCGCCCTTCTGCAGTTGCAAGTATGTCACCGTCGCCAACAGCCTTCACTGCCTCCAGTCTATTGAACGGGTGGGGGCTGCTCAGGCCGAAGGCTTCGGGCAGTTTTTTGCCTCGCGTGCCTGGAATCGTCAGGACGACGGCGATTGCCGATTCGGTTACTATAAGGAGTTCTTGGGCCACAGCTGCGTGGTGGGCGGAGCGTGCCCCCAGGTCGACGCCGCGGGCCAGCCCGGATTCATCAACGCCCCTCCGGTGCCAGTAGACTGCGCAAGTGCCGTCAAGTGGCGCAACCACAATTGTCCCATCGACGGGCGGATGGGAACGGAGTTCGACTGGATGGGTCTACTCTACAACCTGAACTCGGTGGGCGCCCTCCGCACATCCATGCAGGACATCTTCAACATCTACCGTCAGGCTTGCTTGCAGCTGGCGGCGCCTGGTAGCGCCGCAGGCCCGAACCCGCCCCGCTGCGTGCTGCGTGATCAAGAATCGCTCGACGTCGGCTGGGAGAGCGAGCCTCCCATTCTCGACGCGCCGAGCAGCGGAACATCATGTCTCGTCGATGCCGACTGCAAGGGCACCGAGACCTGTCGCGACATCAGTGAACCCGGCGGCCTTGCGCCGTGCGCGGGGACCAGTTGTGTCTGCAAGAACGTGCAGGCTTGCACCGCCGACACCGACTGCGTGACCGGTACCTCGTGCCGGGACGACGCGTCGGGCAGCCCTGCGCCTTGTACGGACGGAACTTGCGTGTGCAAGCTCTCCAAGGCTTGCACGACGGACGCCGACTGCAGCATCTATGGCCACCAGCACTGTCGCGACGACAGCGTCGGCTTCCCGCCGTGCACCGATGCGTCCTGCGTGTGCATCGCATTCCCTCAGGCAGGGTTTCTCGACGGTGCTAAGGTCCAGTACGCGGGTGATCAGGCTCGAGTGAACAGCATTACTGACCTCGGTAGAAACTTCGGAGTAAATCGGGACCTGAGCCCATGACCGCGCACGCGCGCACTTCACTGCGGGTTGTCGTACTATTGGCATCGCTAGGTGCCGACGCCTGCCAAAGCGGCGCTCCCGTGCTCCCCGACTCTGTTGGCAACGACG
>DASUGE010000342.1:0-3855 GCA_036274215.1 Polyangiaceae bacterium
CGACGTGCGGGGTCTGCGCCCGCTTCACAAGCTGATCGCGCAGATCGCCGTCGCGCTGTTCGCCTACGGGTTCGGGTTCCGCATCGAGGCGATCTCTCTGCCGTTGTTCGGGACGCTGTCCATGGGTGCCTTCGCGGTGCCGGTCACCGTCGCCTGGATTGTCGGCGTCACCAACGCCGTGAACCTCATCGACGGCCTCGACGGCCTCGCCGCGGGCGTGAGCTTCTTCGCGGCGCTCACAGGCTTTGCGGTCGCGATTCTCAACGGCTCGCCCTTCGCCGCCATGGTTTTCGGCCCGCTCATGGGCGTCCTGTTGGCGTTCCTCGTCTTCAATTTCAACCCCGCGCGAATCTTCATGGGCGATTCGGGGAGCTATTTCCTCGGCTACGTCCTCGCGACGACGTCGCTCGCCGGCTCCGTCCAGCAGAAGGCCTCGACGGCCGTGTCGCTCCTCGTGCCGATGATCGCGCTCGGCCTGCCGATCTTCGACACGCTGTTCTCGATGCTGCGACGTGTCATCGAGCACCGGCCCATCTTCGCGGCCGACCGCGGGCACGTGCACCATCGGCTGCTCGAGATCGGTCTCACGCACCGCCGCGCCGTGATGCTGCTCTACGGGGTGTCCGTCGCGCTCGCGGCCTGCGCGCTCACCATCTCCCTCGGGCGCAGCTGGGTCACGGGTGGCGCGCTGCTCGCCGCGAGCGTCGTGCTCATCGGCCTCGTGCGCTTTGCCGGCTACTTCGAGTACCTGCACCGTGCCAAGCGCCAGGCGGCCCGCTTCTACGATCCGGCAACGCAGCGGCTGCGGCTCGCCATGCCGCGGCTGCTCGAAGCCTTCGGCTCGGCTCGGACCGCGACCGAGGCGCTCGACATCCTGAGCGAGGTCGCGGAGACCGGCGAATGCGTCGGCATCGAGATCCGCAAGCAGACGACGGTCGTGCGGAGGTTCGACAGCGTTCCGCCGGCCGGCCCCATCTCGTCGCAGACCTCTTACCCGCTCGGCCCCGACGCGCGGGCGCGGGCCACCGTGCATTTCTTCTGGGAGAGCGAGCAGGTCGTTCCGTCGGCCCACGTCGGGATCCTGCTCCAGCTCCTCGTTGACGCGCTGGCCGTTGCGCTCGAGCGCGCGGCGAGCGACCTCGCCCCCGTCGAATCGTTGGCCCCCGCTTCCGCTCCCGGCGAAGACGCCGTAGCGCTCCCTAGTCCCATTGCCCACCATGCACCCTGAGTCGCTCGCCGCACGCGCTACCTCCCTCCACGCTCGTCCCGCCCCGGCCGACCGTGAGCTCGTCATCAGCCCAGCCCTCCTCTTGCGCGCCGCGCGCAAGAGCTGGGGCATCGTTCTCGTCGCCGTCATCCTGAGCCTCGGTCTGGCGTCGCTCTACACCTCGCAGGAGAAGCGCATCTACCAGGCCGTCGCGACGGTGCAGCTCGATCCGCAAGCGCTCGCGCCGCTCGGTAACCAAGTGAACCAGCAGGGGCAGGGGCCGGAGAGCTACTGGAGCAACCAGGAGTACTTCGCGACGCAGCATCAGGTGCTGATGTCACGCCACGTCACCTCGACGGTGGTGCGCGCGCTCGGGCTGAACCACGACTCGGGCTTTCTGTCGATGGCGCCGCCCGGCGTGCGCCCGCCGGCCCAGCAGGTCACGGTCGATGTCGCGGCGGAGGTGCTGCAGTCGCGACTGACGGTGAAGCCCATCACCGACAGCCGCCTGGTCAAGGTCTTCTACAGCGACGCGGATCCGGAGCGTGCTCGGCGCGTCCTGAGCTCGCTCATCGACTCGTACGTCGATCAGAACCTGGAGCGCACGCTCGACTCCGCCGGGAAGCGCGCCGAATGGCTCGACACGCAGCTCGACAAGCTCAAGACCGAGCTCGAGTCGCAGGAGATGGACCTCCACGACTTCAAGAAGCGCACGAACCTGCTCAGCGTGTCGTTCGACGATCAGTCGAACATGCTGCGCGCCGAGATCCAGCAGCTCAACACCACGCTCACCGACCTGAAGTCGCGGCAAGAGAAGGTGGCGGCGCGCCTCGCCGTGCTGCAAAGCATCAACCTCGAGGACCCTTCGGCCATCCCGCAGACGGAGATCCTCTCGAACGCCGCGCTCGAGCCGCTGCGCGCCGCCTACATCACCGCGCAGCGCGAGGTCGAGCGGCTGAAGGCGGTCGGCAAGGGCGAGAACCATCCCGAGATGCAAGCGGCGCTTTCGAACTTGCGCACGTCGAAGGACGCGGTGCTCAACGAGCTCAAGAATGCCCGGACGGGCGTCGCCGCCGACTTGGACGCCGTGCATCGCGAGCTCGGCGGCGTGACCCGGCTCTACGAGGGCGCGAAATCGCAAGCGATGGAGCTCAACCTGAACGAGGTGCACTACGGGCGCCTCCGTCGCTCCAAGGACAACACCGAGCACATGTTCGGCCTGGTCCTCGAGCGCGCCACGGAGAGCGAGCTCTCGAAGCTCATGCCGTTCAACAACGTGCGTGTGCTCGATCGGCCGCTCATGCCGGGCGGCCCGGTCTCGCCGCGCCCGCTCATGAACCTCGCGTTCGGCGGCGCGCTCGGCCTCTTGCTCGGCCTCGCGGGCGCGCTCGGCCGCGAGCTTTCCGACCGCACGGTGCGCGGGCCGGAGGACGCCGAGGACCAACTCGGTAGCCCCTCGCTCGGCTCGTTGCCCGATCTGTCGGCGCGCTCCGGACGGAACTCCCTCTACTACGGCGCGTATTACGGACGCCGCGGCCGCAAGGGGAGCGCGAAGACGTCGCAGCCACCTCAGGACAACGCGGACTTCGCGCCCGAGCTCATCGTCCAGACCCATCCGAAGAGCGCGGCGGCCGAGGCGGCGAGGGCCGTGCGCACGAACCTCGTCTTCATGTCTCCCGATCGCCCCTACCGGAGCCTGCTCGTGACGAGCGCCGGTCCGGCCGAGGGGAAGACGACGGTCGCCGCGTCGATCGCGATCGCCATGAGCCAGGCGGGGCAGCGCGTGTGCCTGGTCGATTGCGACCTCCGGCGCCCGCGCGTGCACAGCATCTTCGGTCGCTCGCTCGAGGAGGGCGTCACGACCGCGCTCATCGATCCGAGCCGACTCGACGCGGCGTGCTTCGAGACGATGGTCCCGAAGCTCTGGATCATGCCGGCCGGTCCGACGCCGCCCAATCCCGCCGATCTCGTGCACAGCGACGCATTCGGGCGCCTGCTCGCGTCGCTGACGGACCGTTTCGATCGCGTCGTGGTGGACAGCCCGCCGGCGTGCCTCGTGACGGATGCCGTCATCCTTTCCACGCGGGTCGATGCGACGGTGCTGGTCGTGCGCGCCAAGAAGACGCGTCGCGACGCCGCGCGCCGCGCGTTGCGCATGATCCAGGACGTCGGTAGCCGTGTCACGGGCATCGTCACCAACGCCGTCGGCTCGCAGAGCGAGCAATACGCCTACCCGTACTACCGAACGTACGAGCAGACGCCGAGCGAGCAAGAGCAGGCGTAGAGCCCCCGTCGCCGCCTCAGTCGCGCTCCAGCACCTGCAGGCGGATCTGGTCGAGGCGAGCCCGCTGCGGGCCGCTGAGCGTCCCGGCGTGCTCGGCGCGCTCGAGCGAAACGGCGGCGGAGCGAGCGGCGCCGGAGCGTAACGCGAGCTCGGCGCTGCGGAGCCAGCGGTCGACGCTCGGGTCCTCGCGGACGGCGAGGTTCATTTGGCTGAGCGCCGAGCCCCAGGCGTCGAGGTCCGCGTAGGTCGTCGCGAGTGTCTCGTGGGCCACCGCGCACGCCGTCGGGACCGTGCAGTGGCTGGCCGCGTAGCGTTGCGCAATCTCCCCGAGGAGCGAGAGGTCGCGCGCGGCGGTGCCGACGGC
>DASUGE010000343.1:0-3433 GCA_036274215.1 Polyangiaceae bacterium
CGCTGTGCGCCGCGCTCGCTCGGTACCGCGCGCGGACGGCCGGCGGCAACGGGACTACTGCGTCGGTCCGGCCCGAACCGACTGGCGCCGGGAGCGACTCACCACGTCCCTGAGCAGGGAGCGCACCTGCTCGAGGTTGAACGGCTTCTCGAGCACCGGCTGCGTTCCCGTCGGCGAGGGCTCGTTCTCCGCCCAATACCCGCCCGACATGAAGATGAAGCGCGGAGCGGCCTGAGGCAGCTCACGGCGAGCGACCGTGAACAGCTCGGCGCCGGTCATGCCCGGCATCAGGAGATCGCACAGGATCGCGTCGAAGTCGCCGCCGCCGTCCGCGGCATGCAGCGTGCGTAGCGCTTCGGCGGCGCTCACGACCACGGTCACGTCGTGCTCTTCCTCGAGCGCGAGGCGCAGGGTGCGGCCGACGGCGATGTCGTCGTCGATGATCAGGATCCGACCGCGTGTGGTGGCGAGGGGGGACGTGGGCTGCTCGCGCGCTTGGAAGTCGCCGTAATAGCGCTTGAGCTTCACGGTGAAGGTGCTGCCTTGTCCGGGCGCGCTCTCTACCTCGAGCGTTCCGCCGTGTGCCGTGACGATGCCCAGGCAGATCGGCAACCCGAGGCCCGTGCCGACGCCAGCCGGCTTGGTCGTGAAAAACGGGTCGAAGATGCGCTTTTTCACGTCTTCGGTCATGCCAAGGCCGGTGTCTTTGACCATCACCCACACGAAATCGTCATCGTGCTCGACGCGGACGCCCACCTCGTTCGTCGATACCGCGTCTTCGGGCAGCGCTTGCGCGGCGTTCAAGAGCAGATTGACGAAGACCTGCTCGAGCCGTGCGGCGATGCCCTCCACCGGAGGCACGTTGCTGAAGCGGCGCGCGACGCGACCGCGCTTGGCGATCTCGCTGCCCACGACGTTGAGCGCCGATTCGAGCACGGTGCCGAGCTCCACGGGCCAGCGCGTGTTCTCGTCCTCGCGCACGAACGACTTCAGGTCACGCACGATCGTTGCCACCCGTTCCCCACCATGGCGAGCCTCGCGCAGTCGGCCGAGCACGGCAGCGCGATCCACCTCCCCGCCTTTCTCGAGATCGCGGACGACGAGCTCGAGATTGAGCAGCGCGTAGGCGAGGGGATTGTTGATCTCGTGGGCCACGCCCGCGGAGAGCATGCCAAGCGCCGCGAGACGGTCGGCCTGCGCGAGCCGGGCCTGCATGGCCTTCCTTTCCGTCACGTCGCGCGCGAAGGCCAGCACGGCACGCCCGCCGTCGAAGTCGATGGGAATCGCGCTGATTTCGACGGTCAGCTCGCGCCCGTCGAGCGAGCGCGAGCGGTACTCGTACGCGCCGTCGAGAGGCTGCCCCGTGCGCATCAAGCGCCCGATGCGATCAGCCGCCTCGGCGATGTCGTCCGGGTGCAGGAAATCCGTGATGGGTCGCCCGTAGCCGTCCTCCGGGCTTTTGACACCGAGCAGTCGCGCCGCGCGCGGATTCAAATAGAGGATGACGGGCCCGCGCAGGATGGCGACCCCGTCGGGCGCGCCCTGCACGACCATGCGAAAGCGCTGCTCGGATTCACGCAGCGCCGTCTCGGCCCGCGCTACGTCTTCGCGAAGGGCGCGATCGCCTTCCTCGTCCTCGGGGCCGCCCATGGGTGAAATCTGATCTTACATCCAATCCCGGCTGCCACGACGGCTTTCCGTCCAGCCCGAATTATCATCACCGAGGGACGAGGCTCATCGCACCTTGCCCCTTACTTGGCCACTTCTGATGCAGTGTGCGAATGCGTCGTCCATGCGAAAGAACACCCCTGTTGCCATCGTCATCACGGCTTTCGCGCTCGCCGGCTGCGGCAGAGAGAGCGCGGGGGCTCGGGCTCCGACCACGGCGTCCGATGCGCCCCTGGTTCACACCTCGTTTCCACCCGCTGCCGCCGAGAGCGCGCGGCACGTCGGCGACTTCGCCGTGCACGAGATCAGCGGGAGCTTCCGTAAGCACCCGGCGCTGCTCACCGAGCGCGTCGTTGCCCAGGAGGGCGATGACGCTTGGATCATGGACTATCGCCTCGAGGACAGCGACGGCGTCAAGGCCGTGCGCATCCGCATGGAAGCCTCGGGCAGCATCACGCGCGTGAGCCTCCTTGTCGACGGCGCCGAGCAGCCCGGCACGATGGCGGACTACGAGGGCCTGATGGCACAGGCGAGCCTCACCCCCGACGAGAACGAGGGCCTCACGGCCACGAGCCAGGGCACCTGCACGATCGGCCCCTCCGAGCTCGACTGCGAGACCAAGAGCTACCGCGTCCTGATCGGCGAGACGGAAGCGAAGCTCGGCATCACCGAGAGCCGCTCGCTCCCCGGTCGCGACCTCGCGGGCGAGATCACGGCCCCCGACGGCACCGTCATCTTCCGCTCGGTGCTCCTCGAGCACGGTAACGAGGCGAGCCACGCCAACGATTCGCTCGCCATGCACTTGCCGCCACTCTGAGCGCCGGCAGCCCCCGGCAGGGTAAGCACCTCGAACACTCGTTGCGGGCGTTCCCGGCCCGGAGGCTCGTCGAGGCGCGCCACTAAACGCTGTCGAGCTCAGACGCGCTGAGAGCATCAGTTGATGCCCCCCACGTGCGCGCGTCGTCGTACGGCCTGCGTGCTCGGCCTTTGGCCTGTGCGCGCAGGTGCCCGCCAAGCGCCGGCTTCGCCGGCGCGGGGGCACGACGCCGTCGGGCGGAGACGTTCGGTGCGGGCGACGACGTGGCGGCAACGTCGAACGGCGTCGAAGCGAGCTTGTGGCGCGCCACGCCGCGCGAGAACGCCGTGACGGCTGTCGAGCTATTCGGGCGGCGCGGTGCTCGACATCCGGGCTACGTGCTCGTGGGAGACGACAGCGGTGCCCGTTGTCTACAACCGCCCGGATGTCCGAGCGGGGGCTTAGGGTTACTGAGGAGCGAGCTCGCGAAGCGCCTGCCGGATGACCTGCTCGAGGGAGGAGACGGAATGCGGAATGCGTGCGAGAACGCGCTTTGCTTCACTTTCCCGGAAGCCCATGCCGACGAGGGCTTGAAACGCTTTCGCGCGCGTATCGGCGACCGCGGGAGCGACAGCGCCGCCGTACGGAGTGCCGTCGGCGTGGGTGAAAGAGAGCCCGGAAGAAGGCGTGCCGGAGATGACCAGCGACCCGCTGTGGGCGGCGCGGTGGTGGGCTCCGCAGAGCGTGAGGAGATTGTCCACGAGGTGTTTCCCGCCCTCGCAGCGACGCTCGAGGTGGTGCGGCTCCGTAAAGACCGCGTGCCGGCAACCAGGAACGCGACATTTCCCGCCGTCTCGGCGCAGGACCGTGCGGCGCATTGCCGGCGGGATGGTCTGCGTCGCGCGCCTCGGACGCGCGTCCACGTGGGCGCGACCGCCGGCGTGGTCGTCGACGTGCACGTGGGCGCGA
>DASUGE010000344.1:0-4245 GCA_036274215.1 Polyangiaceae bacterium
GTGCCCGCGGGCTGCGCGTCGCTCGCCTTGGTGCTCTTCCCGCTCCCGCTCACCCCGCCGGGGCGTGCCTTCGTCGCGGCTGCCGACGCGCCCGGGCTCGCAACGTCGGCCGCCTGCGGATCGACGGCGGCGGCGGCCGGGGCGTCCGGGCTCTTCGCCGGAACCTCCACGTACTTCACGATCGTCTCGGGGGGCTTCTGCTTGCTCCACATGACGAAGCCGATCGTGATGCCGAAGGCGAGCGCCACCAGCACGGCGAGCCAGGCAAAGACAGGCGAGCGCGGGCGAGCGCCGGGAATGCCGAAGTCGTCGGTGACGACGGCGGGCCCCGTGATGCCGCCGGCCGCACCGGCGGCGGCAAACGAGTCGGCGTCGCTCTTCGCCGGCAACCCGTCGGCTCCGGGCGCAAGGAGCGGCGCCGCCGCGGCGCGAACGCTCGAGACGCTCTCCTCGAGGACGGCGAGGAGCTCCGGGAAGGTCTTGAGCGGCCGCCAGGCCTCGAGCCCGTCGCGCCAAACCATCGACTCCGGCGTGACGGCGCCGAGCATGGCCTTCTTGCGGATCTCCCCGAGCCGGATCGGACCGACCGGCACGTCGTTGATGCCGACGAACCACTCGTCCGCCGGCATGCCGACGAGCGCGCTCTGCCCCGCGGAGGGCACGCCCCCGACGAGCGCGCCGAAGGCGTCGGCAAGCGCCCCGCCCTTGAGGATGTGCGTCGAGTCGTCGTTCTCGTCGTCTTCCTCGTCGAGAGCGGGCAGCAGGCTGACGGCGGCAGCGGACGAGGCGGCGTTCGCGACGATCGCCGCTGCCGAGGTGGCCGGAGCCGGGCTCGCGGGTTTGGCGCCGGGCGTTGCCGTCGACTTCGGCACGGGGGCTTTGGTCGCCGGGCGAGCGACCGAGGGCGCCGCGGGGCGGCCGGGCGGCGCCGGAATGCCGGCGGACGGCGTGCCCGGAGCCGCCGGCGCCGCCGGGCGAACGCCGGGAGCAGCCGGGCTTGCGGGCGGCTTCGGCGCACCGAATGCCACGTCGGCGAGGGTGGGACGGCGCGGTGGTGCCGGCTTCCCGGGCCCCACCCCGGGCGCTGACGGCGACTGAGGCGGCCCGACGGGGTCCGCACCGACCTTCGCCGCGAGCGGGGCCTTGGGCACGACAGGGACCGCTCCGGGGCCGGCACTCGGCGGATCGGTGCTCGGCGCCGGCGGGATCTCGCTGAGCGGAATCACGAAGCCGCACTTGCGGCACTTCATCCGGACCGAGCGCCCAGAGACCTTCTCGTCGGCGATCTGGTATTTCGCCTTACAGCTCGGGCAGAGGAACTTCATTCGCTAGCTCGGGCACTACGACGGTCGCTCAGAGGAGCTTCAACAGGTGCTCCCGGATGGATACCCGCGTCGCATCATCGGGGGCAAGCGCCAGTGCGCGCTCCCACGTCTCGACGGCTTTGTTTCGAAAACCGGCCTTCTGGTAGAGGATGGCAAGGTTCTTGACTGCTGGAAAGTGCTGAGGGTTGAGGCCGACGGCCGTCTCGAGCTCGCTCACGGCGTCGAACACCTGGCCCTTGCGACCATACAGTAGGCCGAGCTGGAACCTGAGGCGAAAGGCGAGCGGATCGATGGCGACGCCGCGACGAAGGTGCTCGACCGCCTCGTCGAGGCGGCCGGCTTTGTAGGCTTCGATGCCTTGCGTCAGACAGCGTTCGACCTCGGCGGAGGTATCGGGGATCGACGACGGCTCCTCGGGGGGGTTCTCCGACGGCAGCTTGGTGCCGAGCAGGGCCTGAATACGCCCGAGCACATGCTGGAGCGTGAACGGCTTCTCGATGAATTCGTCCACCCCGAGGGTCTGACGTAAGTCTTCCGCGTACCGCCAGCCACGGTAGACCGCGCTCACCATGACGATGGGAATCGAGCCGTAGCGCTTACTCCCTTTGATGCGGCGCGCCACGTCGAAGCCGTGAAGCTCGGGCAACATCGCGTCGAGCACGATGAGGTCGGGAGTCTGCTCCTTCACGACGCGCAGCGCCGTGACGCCGCGGTCGGCCTCGAGCACGCGGTAGCCCGACTTCGCGAGCAAGCGCGAGAGCATTCTCCGGATCTCGAGCTCGTCGTCGACGATGAGGATCGTCTTCGCGCCCGGCGGCAGCGGGGGTACCGCCGACTCACGCAGCTGCTCTTCCGGAATCGGCTCTACGACGCTGTCCTCGCGCTGCAGAGCATCGATATCGCGCTCTTCGATGTCGTCACTCTGGGAGAGGCGGCCGACCTCGTCGTCCACGACGACGCCCGGTCCGTGCAGCGCGCGCTGGCTATCGGGCTCGGTATTCGGCTCCTGGTCGGGAACGAGGGGTTGCCCGTCGCGATCGATGCCGAGCTTGTCGAGCATCGCCTGCGGGCACTGGCTCCCGACGTAAAACGCTTCGCCGCGCGCCTTGCGCGTGTACGCTTGTTCGATCACGACGCTGAGGGACGACTCGAGCGCGACGTACGGGTAGACCTTCTTGCCCGTGACGAACTCGAGCTCGTCGAGCACCTTGTGCTCGCGCGGGTTGGCGGTCGCGACGAACAGGCGATCCTCGCGCATCAAGACGGGCAAGATCAGATGCTTCTCCGCGATCTCGCGCGGCAGGAGATCGAGCGTCTCGAGCCGCAGGCAGATCTGACCGAGGTCGATGCCCGGGATGCCGTGCTGCTCGCTCAACGCCTTCAATGCCGAGAGGTCGGTGATCGTCCCCTCCGCCGCCAAACGCGACGCGAGACGTCCTCCCTTGTTCTCGGTGAGCGCGCGCTCCAGCTGATCCGGGGTGAGCGCGCGCTGCCGAAGCAGGATCTTTCCGATCTGCTTCCGTTCGGTCATCCGGGCGATTATCCCTCAAAAACCGACGCTAGAGCACACCTCTTCGTCGAAATGCGGCACGCGCTCTACGGGGTAGCGTCTTCCGCGGCCGACTCGTCGCCCGGTGTGCCAGCCTCCGAATCGAGCTCGGCGAGGCGCGCTTCGGCCCACGTGGCGTAATTCCCGGCCTGCACGGCGCGGCGCGCCTCGGCCACGAGCGTCCCGTAGAAGTGGAGGTTGTGGAGCGTCACGAGGCGGGCCGCGCTCATCTCCCGGGCCTGATGCAAATGCCGGAGGTAGGCGCGACCGTAGCCGCCGCGGCATGCCGGGCAGCCGCAGCCGGCCTCGAGCGGCCCCGAGTCGTCCCTGTAGCGCGCGTTGCGGATGGCGATGCGACCGCGGCGCGTGAAGGCCTGGCCGTTCCTCGCGTTGCGGGTCGGAATGACGCAATCGAACATGTCGATGCCGCAGCCGATCGCGCGCACCAAGTCCGACGGCGTGCCGACGCCCATCAAGTAGCGGGGGCGCGCGGCATCGAGCCGCGGGGCGACGACCGCCAGCGTGCGGTGCATCTCCGGGTTCGGCTCGCCGACGCTGAACCCGCCGAGCGCGAGGCCCGCGAAGGGCAGCCGCGCCAGGCGCTCCAGGTGCTCGAGCCGGAGCTCGGGGTCGGTTCCGCCCTGCACGATGCCGAATACCGCCTGGCCCGGCTTCGCGGCGGCGAGGCAGCGCTCCGCCCAGCGCGTGGTGCGCTCGACCGCGGCGACGAGCTCCTCACGCGGCGCCCCACCCGGCGGACACACGTCGAGCTGCATCGCGATGTCGGAGCCGAGCAGGCCCTGCACGCGCATTGCCTCCTCGGGCGAGAGCAAGAGGCGGCGCCCGTCGAGGTGCGACGAGAACTCGACGCCCGTTTCCGACGCGCGCGTGCGCTCCGCGAGCGAGAAGGCTTGAAACCCTCCCGAGTCGGTCACGATGGCGCCGGGAAAGCGCGTGAACGCGTGCAGGCCGCCCTGAGCCGCCACGAGCTCGGCCCCCGGCCGGAGCCACAGGTGATACGTGTTCATGATGGCGAGCCGGACGCCGAGCCCCGCGAGGTCCGCCGTATCGAGCCCTTTCACCGTGCCCTGCGTCGCGACGGGCATGAACGCGGGCGTGGGCACGTCGCCGTGCTCCGTGCTGAGCACA
Source organism: Polyangiaceae bacterium (assembly GCA_036274215.1). Classification (GTDB taxonomy): domain Bacteria; phylum Myxococcota_A; class Polyangia; order Polyangiales; family Polyangiaceae; genus PMG-095. Next base: position 4,024 of record DASUGE010000344.1, read on the forward strand.
CCGGCCCGCGCCTCGCCCGAGCGCGCTTCGACCCGAAAGCCGATCATGCGCGCCTCGGCAGCCACATGGCGTCGCCGTACGAGAGGAAGCGATACCCCTCGCGGAGAGCCACGCCGTACGCTTCGAGCACGCGGGCGTGACCCGCAAAAGCGGACACGAGCGCGAGCAGCGTGCTGCGCGGCTGGTGAAAGTTCGTGAGAAGCGCGTCCACCACGCGGACCG
>DASUGE010000345.1:0-3182 GCA_036274215.1 Polyangiaceae bacterium
GGGTAGCGGCGCGGGCGGCGGCGGCGGTGGAGGTGGGAGCGGCGGGGCCGATGTAAGCGCTGGTGGTCGCGCGCTCGTCGTCGCGAGAGGGCGCACGGGCGTTGCCGCGGCCGCTGGCGGTCGCTGTGCCGTACTGTTGCAAGCGAGCAACACTCCGAGGACGGCGAGGTGCGGGACTTGCTTCCGAATTCCGGTGGGGCGCACGCGCTTCGAGAAGAGTAGAATGGCCTTTCGTCGGAACTTCCAAACAGAAATCGAAACGCGCCCGCGCCATGCGTCTCACGACCCCCTTCTTCCTGCTTTCTCTCGCCTCGGGGCTCCTCTTCGGATGCTCCGCAGACAAGTCGGAGGTCGCGCTGACCGCGACGGTCCAGGGACCCTCCATGGAGGTCCAGACCTCGAACGTCGGCGCCGATGCGAACGGCCAATTCAGCTTGGTGATGTCGCTCGGCGAGTATGCGTCCGATGCGACGAAGGTGTCGCTCGGCTCGTTCTCTGTTCAACGTGACGAGAAGGATCTGTTGTCGCCGCTCTCGCTATTGGGCGCGATGTTCCCGGTGGATCTCGGTGTCGGCACGCGGGTCGCTCTGCCGCTCACGTTCGTGAAGAGCACGGACCCGAGCAAGGGCGACGACCTGTGCCTCGCTCCCGTGCAGATCCGCGGCACGCTCATGGACTCGCTCAGCAACGACCATCCGACGGTCGCGGTGAGCGGCACGTTCATGCCGAGCTGCCAGTAGCGCGCGCTCGGCGTCGCGGCGGGGAGCTCATCGCCCGGGTGGCGGACGTGAGGGGCGCGGGTTCACGCTCGCCGGCTTCGCGCTGCCGGGCTTCGCGCTCTCCGGCGAGCTCGGCGCGCGGGCGGCGGGGTCGCTGCGCGGCGCGGGGTCGCTGCGCGGCGCGGGCGTATCGAAGGGCGGGCGTCGTGCGGGCTCGTCGCTCGTGCGCGCGCGCTCGCCGCTCCGCGTCGGTCGCTCGCCGCTGTTGAACGAGGAGTCGAGGATCCGCGCGACCTCGTCGCTCAAGCGTGGGACCAGGCGCGTCGCGCCACTCGAGCGGCGCGAGGCCGGGATCGGATCCGCTGCCGGCGGCGCCGACGAAGGGCGCCGGAAGTGGGCGTCGACGCGCGCCCGATCGGCGATCGTCTCGAGCTCGAGCCGGAGCGGCTCGACGTGCGTCTCGCGGGCGAAGCGCTCCGCGGCGTGGATCGCACCCGTTGCGATGTGGCCGAGCAGGCGCGTCGCTCGGGGTCTCCCCGCGATGCCGATCGTGAGGCGCAAACCCGAGGGCGTGCGCGCGAGCTCGAACTGAACGGCCGTATCGACGAACGGGTGCTCGATGGGCGCGCGCAGCCGCGCCACCGTGCCGAACAGGTCACCGACCCGCACCGCCGCCGCCGCCTGGACCAGCTGCCGCGCGAGCATCTCGCACGCGACTCGCTCGAGCGTGCGGCCCGAGCCGTCGCCGAGCGCTTGCTCGAACGCGAGCACGGCTTCTTCACCCTCGTCGAGCGGGATCGTATCGAGCGCCGCCGTGGCGCGCAGGCGATCGAGCGAGAGGTGCTGGCGAAGCCGCGCGGGAACGCGCCCCGGCAGGTCTGCCACGATTTGCGCCCCGAGCTCGCGCTCCGCCGCCTCGAGCAGGTTCCGGAGGAACCAAGCACGGAGTCGGGCGCCGCTGTTCGGAGTCCCCACGCTCCGCAGGTTACCGTTTATCGAGCGCCTGGAGCAAGTCGCTCACGAGGGCGGTCGTTTCCTCGACGCCGACGGCGAGTCGTACGAGCGCGGGGCTGATGCCGAGCGTGGCGAGCTCCGCGTCCGAAAGCTCGAAATAGCTCATGATCGCCGGCTGCTCGATCAACGTTTCGCAGCCGCCGAAGGAGGGCGCGATCGCGCCGAGCCGACAGGCATCGACGACGCGTGACGCCGCCTCGCGGCCGCCGCGCACGACGAAGCTCACGACGCCGCCGCCTCCCGACATCTGCGAGCGGGCGACTGCATACGAGGGATGGCTTTCGAGCAGCGGGTAATAGACGCGCTCGATGCCCGGATGCTTCTCGAGAGCGCGCGCGACGGCGAGCGCGCTCTCGTTTTGGCGACCCACGCGCAGGCCCAGCGTCTTGAGCCCCCGCAGAATCAAGAATGCCGCGTGTGGATCGAGCACGGTGCCGAGCACCCCGCGCAGGTCGCGCAGGAGAGACACGAGGTGAGGCGCGCCCACGGCGACGCCACCGAGCACGTCGTTGTGGCCCGAGAGGTACTTCGTCGCGCTGTGGATCACGACGTCGACGCCGAAATCGAGCGGCCGGCAATTGACGGGCGTCGCCATCGTCGAATCGACGAGCGTCTTCACGCGGCCGTGCCGCTTCACGATCTCGGAAAGCTTCTTGAGATCGACGCAGTAGAGGAAGGGGTTGGTCGGTGATTCGCTCACGACGAGGCGCGTGCTCGGCTTGAGCGCCGCCTCGAGCGCGGCGAGATCGCCCGCGGGCACGACGTCGTGCTCGATCCCGAAGCGGGTGAGCACCGTCCGCACGAGCTGGCGCGTGCGACGGTAGCAGTCGTTGAACAAGACGACGTGGTCGCCCGCTTTCACGAGCGCGAGCAGCGCCGTCGTGATGGCTCCCATGCCGCTCGCGAACGCGACGCCGTCGCCGGCGCCCTCGAGCGCCGCGACGCGCTCCTCGAGCTCGCGCACGGTGGGGTTGCCGTAGCGCCCGTACTCTTCGCGGTCCGGTTCCGGATCCTCGCCGCGCATGTAGCGCTCGAGCACGGCGGTGGTCTCGAAGGTGTAGGTCGCGGTCTGCGCGATGGCGGTCGTCAGCGTATGGTGCGGGCGAGCGCCGGGTGTGCCGGCGTGCACGGCCGTGGTCGAGTCGGGCGGGGGCTTGCTTTGGCTCACGGCGTGCTCCCGGCGAGCTCCGCGCGGATGCGCGTCACGAGCTGCTCGACGATGGCGTCGAGCGGCACGAGCTCGGCCTTCTTCGGATCCGGCTCGCTGCGCGGCTTGAGCTCGACGTGCCCCGTCTTCAAGCCCTTCTCGCCGACCGTGACGCGCAGCGGGACACCGACCAGATCGGCGTCCTTGAACTTCACGCCCGGGCGCTCGGCTCGATCGTCGACCAGCACCTCGATGCCCGCCTGCTCGAGCTCGCGCTCGATGCGCGTCGCTGCGGCGGCGAC
>DASUGE010000346.1:0-12810 GCA_036274215.1 Polyangiaceae bacterium
CTCGTACGTGGACCTCGATACGCCGCTGTTCATCGCCGAAGACCCGTTCCGCGGCGGCTTCTCGGACGACTGGCCAAGGCTCGGCCTCGCGGCCGTCGAGCGTGGTCACGGGGTGCTATGTTAAACGCTCCGGGCCGTCCCGGTCGTCTCGCGTGGCAAGTTCGCAGCTCCTGCTTCCCCTGAGCGGCCTCGGCGCACCGCTCGACCTGCCCAACAAGATCCCGCGGGCGGAGCGCGTCTTCGTGAACCACGATCTGCGCCTGTCGGGCATCGAGTGGATCGGGTTCGACATGGACTACACGCTCGCCATCTATCGGCAAGAGCGCATGGACGCGCTCAGCGTGGAGCTCACGGTCGACCGCTTGATCAAGCGCGGCTACCCCGCGTCGCTCAAGGAGATGCGCTTCGACGCACGCTTCCCGATCCGCGGGCTTCTGGTCGATCGCAAGCACGGCCACGTGCTCAAGATGGACCGCTACAAGGTCGTTCACCGCGGCTACCACGGCATGACCCGCCTGCCGGACGAGCAGATCCGCGCGCTCTACCACGACACGCGCATCCGCCCGCACACGTCGCGCTACCACTGGATCGACACCCTGTTCGCGCTCAGCGAGGTGACGAGCTACGCGGCGGTCGTGAGCGCGCTCGAAGCGCGCGGCGACGTCATCGACTACGACAAGCTCTTCCACGACGTGCGCGCGTCGATCGACGAGGCGCACGCGGACGGCACCGTCTACGGCGTCGTCACGGGCGCCATCGACGAGTTCGTCGACCGTGACGCGGAGCTGGCGCGCACGCTGCACAAGCTACGCTCGGCGGGGAAGAAGCTATTTCTGCTGACGAACTCCCCGCATTCGTACACCGACCGCATGATGACGTACCTGCTCGGGAACGCGATGCCGGAGTACCCGAGCTGGCGTCACTACTTCGAGATCGTGATCTGCTCGGCCAAGAAGCCGCGCTGGTTCCAGGACGGCGCACCGCTCGTCGAGCGCGAGGGCGCCGTGCTGAAGCCGGTGCGCGGGCAGCTCGAGCGCGGTCGCGCCTACGAGGGCGGCAACCTCGAGGAGTTCGAGCGACTCGTCGGCGTGAGCGGCTCGAGCGTTCTTTATGTCGGCGACCACATCTACGGCGACATCCTCAGGTCCAAGAAGGAGTCGTCGTGGTCGACGGCCATGATCATCCAGGAGCTCGACGCCGAGGTGGCCGCGCACGAAGCCAGCCACACCGACCTTGCTCGCATGCGCTTGCTCGAGGAGGATCTCGAAAAGCTCGAGGACGAGCTGCGCTTCTACCAGGCCCGCTTCAAGGAGCTCAGTCGAGCGCCCGCCGGCAACGGGGCCGAAGCGGAACGAACTCGCGCCAAGCGTGCGGTCGAGCGCGTCCGCGCCCAGCTCCGGAGCAGCGTCGCCGAGCTCGGGGTACGGTCGGAGCGCGTCTCGACCCGGTTCCATCCCTACTTCGGCTCCCTCTTGAAGGAGCAGAACGAGATGTCGAGCTTCGGGCTCCAGGTCGAGCTCTACGCCGACATCTACATGCGCCGCGTCTCGTGCTTGAAGTCCTACTCACCCCAGCAATACTTCCGCTCCCCCTACGACCTCATGCCCCACGAGCTCTGACCCGCCGGCCGGACCGGGAACATCGCGACGGCCTCGAGCGTCCATCTCCCGCGAACCCGCGCAAAGCAGGCGTTGGAAGCCCGCTAAAACCGATTTGGGGCCGGGGCCCCAAATCCAATGAGACGCCGCCCCCAATCGAGACGCGAAAACGTGCTACTTGCCGGCGGCTTCGGGCTGGGCAACCGGGGGGAGCGGCCCCAGATACGGCTGAAGCGCCCCGCGAAGGAACAGGAACGGCATGAATCTGGTCGAATGGCTCCAACACTTAATGACCAACTTCGGCGCGGGTTGGGTGATGTGGCTGCTGATAGCGCTGAGCGTCCTCTCCGTTGCGGTGATGCTGGAGCGCGCCTGGTTCTACTGGTCGCTGCGGGACGACATCGGCCGGCTCGCCAAGGAGCTCCGCGAGAAGCTCCGCAGTGAAGACCTCGACGGCGCGCAGAAGCTGCTCGAGGCATCGCCGAGCGCGGAAGCCGCCGTCGTCGTCGCCGGCCTGGTCGAGGCCGATCGCGGCGCCAAATCCGCGGACGAGGCCATGCAGGGCGCCGCAGCGCTTCAGAAGATGAAGCTCGAGCGGCGGCTCGCGTTCCTCGGCACGCTCGGCAACAACGCTCCGTTCATCGGCCTGTTCGGCACCGTGATCGGCATCGTCCAGGCGTTCGAAGCCCTCGGCAAGCAGGGCGCCGTCGCCGCCGCGAAGGAAGGCGCCTTTACCGCGCCGACGGAGGTGATGGCCGCGATCGCCGAAGCGCTCGTCGCCACCGCCGTCGGCCTCGTCGTCGCGATCCCCGCTGTGGCCACCTACAACTACTTCCAGCGCCTCGCGCGCTCCATCCTCGCGAACACCGACGCGCTGAGCCACGTGCTGCTCGCGCACCTCGTCGCCACCAAGCCCGGAGCTCCCGCGGCCGGCGCCGCCGAAGACTGACCCATGGCCGGTAGCGCCAAGAACGACGACGACGGCCTCATCGCCGGCATCAACGTCACGCCGCTCGTCGACGTGACGCTCGTGCTCCTCATCATCTTCATGGTGACGGCGAAAATCATCGTCTCGCAGGGCATGCCGATGGATCTGCCGAAGGCGGCCAGCGGCGAAGCCTTACAGACGATCTTCTCGGTGGAGCTCAGCGCCGACGGCCGCGTGCGCGTCGACTCGGAAGCCGTCGGGAACGACGAGGCGATAGGTCCCCTCGCCAAGGACGCTTTTCGCAAGAACAAGGAGCTGCGCGCCGTGATCCGCGCCGACAAAAAGGTGGAGCACGGTCGCGTCATTCACGTCCTCGATCTCTTGAAGCGCGCGGGCATCGCCAAGATCGCGTTCGCCGTCAGCCCCCAGCGCGACGCCGTGCCCGTCGAGGCTCCACACTGAGCCATGAACGCGCCGCGCCCGACACCAGCCGTGGCCGCGCCCGAGGGTGACGAGCCGCTTGGCCGGGTGCTCGGCCTCGGCCGGAACGATCATTTCGCGATGGTCGCCGCGCTCGTTTTGGCGCTCGTCGGCCATGCGACGGCGGGCCGCGGCGTGTTCCGCACGTTCCCGTACCTGCGGGAGCTCGCGACCAGCGTGCGCAAGGGCATGCACGACCGCCTGTACGCGCAGGTCGACATCGACGAGGACAAGCCGCCACCGCCACCGCCGCCGCCCCCCACCCCGGAAAAAGAGCCGGAGCCGCCACCGCCCGCGGCGCGTGCGGCACCGCCACCCCCGCAAGCCGAAGCGAAGCCTCCGGCTGCCGCAGAAGCCGGCAAGGTGCTCACCTCCGAGCCCGATCCGGACGAGCCCGTCGATCTCACGGGGGAAGGGTTCGTCACGGGTACCGGGGATCGCTTCGCCGGCGGCGTGACCGCGACGAAAGGCACCGCGAAGAACGCCGTGCGTAACGCGCAGGCCGCCGCGACCGGCACCGGCACGGGAACGGCCCCGGCCGCTCCCCCGCCCGCCCCGACCGTCAATCTGACGCGCGCGGCCGGCCCGCTCCCCGGCGACTGGAATGACTGCGGCTTCCCGCCCGAAGCCGAAGCCGAAGGCATCAACTTCGCGCGCGTGCTCGTGAGCGTGACCGTGCGACCGGACGGTCACGCGCGTTCCGTTTCCGTGCTGAAGGACCCGGGCTACGGCCTCGGCTCGTGGGCGCGGCAGTGCGCGATGCGCAAGACCTACCAGGTCGGCCTGAACGCACAGGGCCAGGCCGTCGAGCAGACGACCCCGCCCTTCAACATCAAGTTCACCCGCTAGGTTCCTCGGGGAACGCTCCCATAGACGCAAGAGTCATCCGGCTGGGAGAACCGCTACCTCTGCGCGCGAGCCCTCGCGACGGGCCGCCCACGATCGATCTTGGGGAATGCGACGATTTGGAGCTAATGTCCCCGTGGGATGGAAGATCGGCTTGAGCAGCTCGCGCGCGTCGAGCTCTTCTCCGGCCTGAAACCGGCCGCGCTGGAGCTCATCGCCAAGGTTGCTGCGGAAGAGACGCACGCGACCGGGACGAAGATTTTTCAGCACGGCGACGCCGGCGACAAGCTCTACCTGATCCTCGAGGGCAAGGTTCGCATCAGCCGCGAGGTCCCCGGCATGGGGGAGGAGGCGCTCGCCGTGCTCGGGCCGGGCCAGATGTTCGGGGAGATGGCGCTCCTCGACGAGTCGCCGCGCTCGGCCGACGCCCGCGTCCACGAGCGCTGTAGGTTGCTCGCCATTGCGAAGGACGGGTTCGATGATTTGCTCTTCATGCACAAAGACCTCGCCTACGAGGTCTTGTGGTCGATAGTTAGGATGCTCGTCGCGAGGCTGAGGGAAACGAACGACAAGCTGACTTTTTTGAGTGTGTCGGGGAAGTTCTAAAGGCTCGGAATTTTTTGTCGGGGGAGTCTGAAGGCCTCGAGCCTCGCGTCGCTTCCGCCCGGGTGACGCGAACGGCGCCGGTCTCGCCGGCTTGCTGATTTTTGTCGGTTTCGGGGAAGTTCTAAAGGCCTCGACCCCCGCGTCGCTTCCATTCGGTGACGCGAACGGTGCCGGTCTCGCCGGTTTGTCGTGAGGGTTGTCGCCGCTGATGGCCGATCGATCTGGTCTTCCAAGACTTCGAGGTTGTTTCGGCGGCCTCCGGCCGCGGGGCGCTTCGCGCCGTTCGACTGTTAGGCGGGCGGCTGTTGAGGTGGATCGGCTGTGAGGTCGATCGGCTGTTGAGGTGGATCGGCTGTTGAAGTCGATCGGCCGTTGAAGCCGGGTTTTCGCCGGGCTTTCCGCAGGTTCTTCGATACTATTCGCCTGCAACTACACAAACTCACACCAAACTTTTGACTTCGTAACACCCGTTCAGTATGCTTCCCGGCGCCATGCAAGGGCTCACCAAGCGCCAGGAGCAGACGCTCGAGTACATTCGAAAGTCGATCGGCGAGCGCGGCTACCCGCCAACGCTGCGCGAGATTGGCGAGCACATGGGCATTCGTTCAACCAACGGGGTGAACGACCACCTGCGCGCCCTCGAGCGCAAGGGCTACCTCCGGCGGGAGGACATGAAGAGCCGCGCACTCAAGCTGGTGGAGGAATCGCTGCCCCAGCCCGTCCGCGCTCCCCTCACGGAAGAGGACATCATCGACGTCCCCGTGCTCGGCCGCGTGGCCGCCGGCCTCCCGCTCCTCGCGGAGGAAAACGTCATCGACACCGTGCGCGTCGATCGCATGCTCGTCCGCGGCGGGCGCGAGGTGTTCGGCCTCCGGGTTGCCGGCGATTCGATGATCGAGGCCGGAATTTTGGGCGGTGACTACATCTTCGTCCGCAAGCAAGCGGTGGCCGAGCGCGGCGACATCGTGGTCGCGCTCATCGGCGACGAAGCGACGGTGAAGTACTTCTATCCGGAGCGCGACTACGTCCGCTTCCAGCCCGCGAACGCGAAGATGGCGCCGATCCTGGTGCGCGCATCCGACTTCAAGTCGACCATGCTGCTCGGCAAGGTCGTCGGCCTGTACCGCCGCATGTAGCGGCGTCGCCGCTTTTTTCCGCGCTGCGCGGAGAAGCAAGGTCGCCGGGGCTGCCACACGCGGCAATGCGCGTCGTGCGCTCTCGTTTCCGAAGCGATCGTGAGCCGATCGCCGCCGGGGTCGCTACGTAAGCGAGTGGTGGTCCCAAGCCTTCTCGGTGCCTCGGACAAAGCGGTAGTGCGAGCGCTCCGCACGGAAACCGTGCGGAGCCACGAGCAAACCCGCTCGGCAAAAAAGCGGGCGATAGCTCACGGTGGTTGACGGAAACTTCGCCGAATTGCTAGCGTTCCGGGCGAAAACGCGACGCTCGGGTCGCTCCGCTCAGCATGCTTCACGCCCCCGCCCTTGCCGCCCGCCGCGTCCCTCGCGCGGGGCGTGTCCTCGCCGTCGGGGCGGCCCTGTTGCTCTCGGTGCTGTGCGGTGGTTGCGGCAACACGCTCTACGCGATCCAAATCAGCTCCGCGTCCGCGAAGCTCGAGGAAGCGCACGAGCTCGGCGCCGAACAATACGCTCCCTACGAGTATTGGTTCGCCTACGAGCACCTCGAGAAGGCTCAGTCGGAAGCGTCGGAAGCGGACTACAGCGACGCGGTGAAGCTCGCCGAGGTCGGCGAGGAATACGCCGACAAGGCCATCAAGCTCGCGCGCGACGCACACCGCGGGGCGGGGCGATGAAGCGTCCCGGCCGTCGCGTCGCGGGAGCGCTCGCGAGCGTGCTCCTCGCGAGCGGCTGCGGCCAAGCGCCGAAGCTGCGCGGGCAGATTGCAGGCCTCGAGAAGATCGTGGAGCAGGCGGAGCGCAACGGAGCCATGCGCTGCGCGCCGCGCGAGCTCGCGGTCGCGCGCAGCCAGCTCGATTTCGCGAGCCTCGAGCTCGATCAGGGCTTCGTGTCCAAAGCCGTCACACACCTCGAGATCGCGGCCCCGAACGCCGACGCTGCGCTCGAGATGTCGCCGCCCCAGTATTGCGCCGAGCGCGCCTTCGTCGAGGCGCCGATTCCGGACCCCGACACGGACGGCGACGGAATGGTGGACTCGGCTGACGCCTGCGTCGTCGAGCCGGAAGACAAGGACGGCTATCTCGACGACGACGGCTGCCCGGAGCCCGACAACGACCTCGATACGGTCCTCGACAGCATCGACAAGTGCCCGAACGAGGCCGAAGATCCGGACGGCTTCGAAGACGAGGACGGCTGCCCCGATCCGGACAACGACAAGGACACCGTCCTCGACGTCCAGGATCAGTGCCCGAACGAGCCGGGCTCGACCACGCAGGAGCCGCTCGGCTGCCCGACCAATACCCTCGTCGTCGTCACGGACTGCGAAGTGAAGATCACCCAGCAGATCCACTTCGAATACAACAAGGACAAGATCCGGCCCGAGAGCTTCCCCGTGCTCGACGCCGTGGTCGAGGTCATGAACAAGAACCCCGACATCAAGCTCGAGGTTCAGGGCCACACCGACAACAAGGGCGGCGCCGCCTACAACAAGAACCTCAGCAATCGGCGTGCAGCCAGCGTGAAGACTTACCTCGTGACGCACGGCATCACGCCGGGGCGCCTCACGTCGCTGGGCTACGGCTTCGACCGGCCCATCGTGGACAACTCGACCGAGCAGAACCGTGCGTTGAACCGGCGCGTCCAGTTCATCCGCACCGAAGGAGTGAAGGAAGGCTGTCCGAAGACTGGCACGTCGCCGTAAGGCAACTACTGTCGTCTCGATTCGGCTCGCTCGCTCACTCGCTCGGCATGTACTCCCCCGGAGGACTCTTGTTTCGATTGCACCGGCTGCTCTGCATCATCCTTCTGACTCTCGTCGCTGCTCCCGCGTTCGGCCAGTACACGCGCGATACCGCTGCGAACAAGAAGATCGACGAAGCGATCAACACCCACTACGTCGCCACCGACTTCGAAAAGGCGGAAGGCGTCCTCCTCGGCACGATCAACGCGTGCTCCGACAAGTGCTCACCGCAGACGCTCGGCAAAGCGTGGATGTACGTCGGCATCGTGCGCGGCAGCGGTAAGAACAACCAGGCCGGCGCGAAGGACGCATTCCAGAAAGCGCTCGCGGCCGACCCGGGCGTGCAGCTCGACACGGTGCTCGCGACCCCGGAGACGCAGGCGACGTTCGCAGCACTCGGAGGAACGGCCGGCGCAGTGCCCCCGCCCGCGGCACCGCCCGTGGCAGCGGCCGCTCCGGCGGCAGGCGGCGGTCTCGTCTGCACGCCCGAGGTGCGCAGCGTGGAGACGCGGCGTCAGATCCCGGTCCAGTGCTCGAGCGACAACGAAGCCACGAGCATGGAGCTGAAATACAAGGTGTTCGGCTCCGACTCGTGGAAGACGCTGCCGATGCAGAAGAAGGGCGACTCGTTCCGAGTGCAGATCCCCTGCAACGCGACCGAGAACTCCGGCACCCTCCGCGTCTACGTCCGCGCGAAAGACGCCCAGGGCGAGACGGTCGACAGCTGGGGCAGCAAGTCCGCCCCCGTCGAGTTCAACATCGCCGAGGGCGTGACCGATCCGCCCCCGCAGTTCGACGATGCCGAGCCGCCGCCGCGCTGCGAAGTGAAGGGCGGCGCGGACTGCCCGCCCGACTTCCCGGGCTGTGGCAGCACGAAGGCGGGTGCCGCGCGCGGCGCCAAGGACTGGGGCGAGCAATGCAACAACTCGATCGAATGCAAGTCGGGTCTGCTCTGCACGGAAGGCACCTGCCAGGCGGCGCCGAGCTGCGACTCCGACGCCGACTGCAGCACCGGCACCTGCATCAACGGTAAGTGCGATCTGCCCGCCGACGCCTCCGAGGGACCGACGGCGGGCTACAAGAAGAACTGGCTCGGCATCAACATCGCGCAGGATTTCGCCTTCGTCGGCGGCTACAACGTGTGCGACCCGACGCTCGGCCAGGCGAGCGACAACTACGCGTGCTTCTACCAGGGCACGACCGACCAGCCCTACTTCCACACGCCGTACCCGCCCCGCGACGGCATCAACACGGGCACCGTGCTCGCGACGACGCGCATCTTGGTGTCGTACGATCGCGCCTTCACGGCCAACATCACGGCCGGCGCGCGCCTCGGCTTCGCGCTCGGCGGTGGTCCCCCGGCGGGCATGTCACCCGCGGGCAACGTCAAGGATCCGCCCGCTCATTCGCCGGGCGTCGGGGGCACGCCGTTCTTGCCGCTCCACATCGAAATCCGCGGCCAGTTCTGGTTCCTCCCCCTCTCGGCCAAGCTGCTTCGCGCCTACGTGCTCGTCGGCGGCGGCATGGCCCAAGTCGACGCCAAGGTCGCCATCAACGAGTACGACTGCGAGAAGGCGGGCCACGATCCGCAGGGCAATGACGTCAGCAGTCCGACCCTCGCCGACGGAAGTACGAACCCGAACTTCAACGATACGTCGAAGTACTACGTCGGGCCCTACCAGAACGGCGACAAGATCTGGAACCCGTACAAGCAGTGCGCCTCCGGGAAGACGAACACCAACTACAAGATCAAGAACGCGCCTCCCGCGGACGCGGTCGACGGCTGGCGCAAGATGGGTCAGGGCTTCATCGAAGCCGGCGTCGGCGGCATGCTCGCCTTCAAGGACAACATGGGCGTGACGCTCGAGGCGAAGCTCCTCTACATGCTGCCCGCGACCGGCATCGTCATTCAGCCGTCCGCCGGTTTCGCGCTCGGGTTCTAGGCTCCCTGCGGGACGAGCTCATGAACAAATCAGTCAAGTTCTAAGCTTCGTCCGGCTGGGAGGCTCCGCTAGAGATCCGGTGCGGTGACGGGCGCGGAGGCGACGGTGCCCCGCGCCCGGGCGTCGAGCCCGGCGACCACCGCCACGCCCGCCGGGTAGCCGAGCAGGAGCCCCGTCACGAGCCGGAGCGGCGCCCACGCGGCGCGCCAACCCAGCCATTCGCTGCCGACGTCGACGAGCATGAGGAGCGCGGCGACGCCGAGCCAGAGCTCGAGCCTTCGTGCGTGAAGTCGAGGACGCGCGAGGAGCGCCCCAAGACCGAGCCCGACGTAGAGCCCGAGACAACGCGCGCACACGGCGCCGGCGCCGAGCATGCGCTGTGGGTCGCGCTCGCACTGAAAACGAAACCACGCCTCGAGCGCCTCCGCGAGCCTCGTGGCGCCCGCACCTGCCAAGAGTGCCGGCGCGAACGGCGAAAGCCCGACGAGCACGAGCAATGCCCGCGCGACGGCGACGAGGCGCCCCTTCATCGCTTGCTCGGCGCGACCCGCCCCATCTGCCGCAGCACGGCCTGCAGATCGTCCCACACCTCTTTCTTCGCGGCGGGGTTTCGCAAGAGGAACGCCGGGTGGAACGTCGGCATCACCGGCACCCGACCGCGGAAGAGCTTCCAGCGGCCCCGAAGGCGCGTGATCCCTTCGCTCGTCCCGAACAAACCCTGAACGGCCGTCGCGCCGAGCGCGACGATCACCTCGGGCGCGAGCAATTCGAGCTGCTCGTTCAGGTACGGCATGCACGCCGCCATCTCTTCCGGCTCGGGCTTCCGATTGTTCGGCGGGCGACACTTCACGATGTTGCAGACGTAAACGTCATCGCGCCCGAACCCCATCGCTTCGATCATGCGATCGAGCAGCTGGCCCGCCTTGCCGACGAACGGGAACCCTTGCGCGTCCTCGTCGGCGCCGGGCCCCTCCCCCACGAAGCACAGGCCGGACGAGCCGGTGCCGCGCGCGAACACCGTCTGCGTGCGCCCGGCATGCAGCGCGCAGCGCGTGCAGCCGCGAACGCTCTCCGCGAGCACCTCGAGGCGGCGCGTTCGCTCTTCGAGAGGAAGCGCGGGGGCGGCGCTCACGGGCGCGGGAGCCGGCGCCGGACCGGAGGCAGCCGGATCCGTGGCGACCGGAGCGGCTCCGGGCGTCGACAGCGCGAAGGTGCGCGCCTCCGGCGGCACTTCGGCCCGAGGAGCGTCCGTGCGGGGAGCGTGCATGCCCGGCGCTTCCGAGCGAAGCGTCGTCGGTGCGGCCGGCTGCGCGACGGACTCCGGTACGACGTGAGCGGGCGACGCTGCGCCGGGCCGCTCGCCGCGGGGCAGCCCGACGGCGCCGCTCACCCGCAGCCACTCGACGTGGGCGCGCACCGCCTCCGCGATCTCTCTGAGCTCGCTACGAGGATCGAGGTCGTTCGGCTCAGTCACGCGGGACGGCTTCGAGCCTGATGCGTCAGTGCTCCGCTTGCAAGAAGCGTTCGGCGTCGAGCGCCGCCATGCAGCCCGTGCCGGCGGCCGTTACCGCCTGGCGATAGGTCCAATCCGCGACGTCGCCCGCCGCGAAGACGCCCGGAACGCTCGTTCGCGTCGAGCCCGGCTCCACCTTGAGGTAGCCGTTCGGGTGGGTGGCGAGCTGCCCCTTGAAGAGGTCCGTCATGGGCGTGTGTCCGATGGCCACGAACAGCGCGCCGACCGGCAACGTCGCGAGCTTCTCCGTCTTGAGGTCGCGGACACGGATGGCCGTGACCTTGTCCTCGGCGGGATCGAGCACCTCGTCCACGACGTGGCTCAAGAGGAGCTTGATCTTCGGGTTCTTGCGCACCCGATCCACCATCGTGCGCGACGCGCGGAACTCGTCGCGGCGGTGAATGAGCGTCACGTTGCCGCACAGTCCAGCGAGGTACGACGCCTCCTCCATCGCGGTATCGCCGCCGCCCACGACGGCCACGTCTTGGCCGCGGAAGAGCGCACCGTCGCACACGGCGCAGGCGCTCACGCCCTTGTTCTTGAGCTTCTCCTCGCTCGGGAGGCCGATGTAGTTGGCACGCGCGCCCGTCGCGATGATGACGGTCTTCGCGAGGTGGAGCACGTTCTCGTCCTCGCCCACCCAGATCTTGAAGGGACGCGACGAGAGGTCGACCTTCTGCACGTCGCCGATCACGAGCTCGGCGCCCTGATGCTCGGCCTGGGCCCGGAAGGCGCCCATCAGCTCCTGACCCGAAACCGCCTTGGCGAAGCCCGGATAGTTCTCGACGTCCGAGGTGAACATGAGCTGACCGCCGGGGATCAGGCCCCCGGAATTGAACCCCTCGATGCAGAAGGGCTTGAGGTTCGCGCGCGCGGCGTAGATGGCCGCGGTGAGTCCGGCCGGGCCGGAACCAATGACGACGACGTTGTGAATACGGGGATCGGTCATGACTGATGTAGTGATTACATCTAATCACGCGCCGAGCGTTCCGCCAGCCGAGAACGCGGCTCGGCTGATAGTTTCTCTCTCAGAGACTGATAGACGACAGTTCTCGAAGGACGAGAGCCGAGCTCCGCCGTCACTCCTTGATCGGGTTGGCTTTGAGCGCCGCTTTGCCGTCTTTCACGTGTACGCCGAACTTCACGCGCTTCGCGCCGTACTTCTGCACGAGCGTGTCGCGATTCTTGCGCAGGCGTTCGGCGAACTTCTCGTACGTGAAGCCGTCGATGCTTTCGCCGCACTGCTGCTTCGTGGCGACGAACTCCTGGAACACGTCCTGCCACTCGGCTTCGTCGGGAACCCCCGTACCCCAACCCGAGAGCCCGCCCTCGGGCATCGTCGCGTCGAGCTGCGCGGGCGGCGAGGGAGGCGACGCGGCGCCACCGGGCGGCGCCGGCGGCCGCGGCTTCTTCGCGCCGGGCGGGCTCGGCAACGCGCGACCTGGTCCACTGCGAGCGCTCGATGCCGGCTGGGGCGAGGAAGGTCCCGACGGCGCCATGGCATCCGCGACACCATCGCCCGGCAGACTGAACGCGCTCATCGCCGGTTGATCGGGGATGTCGCCGAGCACCTCTTTGAAATCCGCGGGGCCGCGCCGTGGACCGCCACCCTTGGCAAGCTGCTTGTCGACGCCGTCGTTCACGTCGGCCGCGATCTTGCGGAACAGTCCGCGGAAGCGGCTCGGCGTGAGCTGCTCCACGCTGCCGGCCGCAAACTTCTCCGCCTCGGTCTTGAAGACGCGCAGCGGCCGCGTGTGCTCGAGCACGCTGAACACGATCCCGAGTCCTCCGGCGATGAGCGCAACCAGGAGAGCGATCGGCCAGTTGCCGGCCTTCTTGTCCTTCTCGTCGGCGTGGCCGAAGAAGCCGAGCGGGCCGGAGACGGACGCGGGCTGGCGCGCCACGGCGTAGCCGGCGCCGAGCTGCCACGCCTCGCCCGGGAGCCGCGTGTACTGCACGGCGATCATCCCGGCGATCTCGCGTACGGCGCTGCGCCCCTTCTCGCGATAGTCCTTGTCCTGC
>DASUGE010000347.1:0-5803 GCA_036274215.1 Polyangiaceae bacterium
ACCGTGAAGAACGCGTGCTGCATCTGCTCCGCCGAGATCGTGTCACCCGGAGCGAACTCCATCGTCTCGAGCTCGGTGCCCGCGTACTTCACGAGCGTGCCGAGCAGGTAGCGCCGCCCTTCGACCACGAAGTAGTTCTCCTGGCTGAAGGCGACCCAGCCTTTGTTGTACTCCTGGCGCTGTGCGGGGTCGCAGCGATCGAGGTGCGGCTGGTGCTCGATCTCCTCGCGAATGAACGTGTAGTGGAGGTCCCAATCACCGGCATTCAGAAACGTGACCTGATCCCCCGACTGGAGATCGACGACGAACTCCACGGACTCCGCGCCGACCCCGCCGCGACCGGCCGCGAGCGCGTGGAAATCCTCCGGGGTGAGCAGCCCTGATTCGTGATCCCCCACGTCGCGCGAGGCGAGCGAGGCGCAGTCGTCGTTGGGCTCTCCGCGCGTGGCATTCGCGCAGAAGCCGAGGGGGCCGCCCGGCTCCGGGCGCGCGAGCACGGCGCGCTTCGGCCAGGACGAGAAGTCGGCGCGATCGACCGGCGCGCCGTCCGACGCTCGGTAGAGCGTGAGGACGCCGTAAAACTCCGGGTCGCGTTCGAGCTCGATCGTCGCGCTCTCCCGAACGCTCAGCGCCACGCGAGCGCCAGCGGCGAGCTTCTGCTTCGGTAGCGGGAGCTCGACGCCCGAGCCCGCGAGCGGCCAAGAGACCCCTGAAGCGTGCGGCGCAAGCCACAGCGTGTAGAGGGAGAGGTCGACCGCCTCGCTACTCGTGTTCTTCACCTCGACGAAGTCGGCGGGTCGAAGCGCCGCTTCGGTGATGACGAGCGGCTGCGACGCCCCCGGGTAATGCGGCGCCCAGGTGTAGGGGGGAAACTCGAGATCGGGCGGCGGCGGGGGCGGCGGCTCGGGCCCGCAGCTCGAGCCGTTCTCGCGATTCGGTGACGCCCACGAGCAGTCCGAGAAAGCGCCCGTGCCGTCCGGCATCCGCACGTAGGCGTGGTGATCGGCGAGCGGCGGCACGAGCACGCGGTCGAGCTCTTCGCCCGTGTTCTTTTGGAGCACGAGCTCTTCGCCCGCGGCGGAGATCCGGAAGCCGAGATGCAGACGACCCTGCTCGGGTGCTTCGTCCGCCCACAGAACCTGGAGCTCGCCCGGCGCGAGCTCGAGCGACGGCAGCGAATTGGCGCCGCTGTGGTCGATGAGCACGTACTCCGAAAGGCGCAGCGTGTGGTCGCTCACGTTGATGAGCTCGACGTAGTCGTCGGCTTCTCCGCGCTCGTCGACGTAAACACCCTCGTTGTTCGAGACGACCTCGTTGATGCGGAGGTCCTTCGGCTGAGGCGCCTGCGCGGGATCGACGGAGCCGCAGCCTAGCGCCGCGCTGAAACAGAAGGCGGCGAGACCCCGGGCGCGCAACGAAAGCCAGAATCCTAGAAGGTGCCTTCGCATGACCAGCTCGTGCCGTCGCACACGCAGGTGCGGGAGGGCACCGGCCACAAAGCATACCCTGTGCCATGTGCCGTGCCACGGCACGCGGCACACTGACCCCGCAGATTCCTTTAGTTTTGGACAAATATCATGCAGGGCCACCCAACCCCCTTGGCACAAGATGGGCCATTGGGGTCGTGCGACGGGCTGCCGCTCGGCCGCGGCGGCGCGCATCGATCGCGCGGCAGCGGGGAACCGAGTGCACTAGGAAGCGAAGGATGTCGGATCCGAAGAGCGCCGCGCTGTTCACCGAAGCCCAAGCCCTCCTACCCGGAGGGGTGAACAGCCCCGTGCGCGCATTCCGCGCCGTCGGTGGGCACCCGGTCTTCGTCGATCGCGCGCTCGGCTCGAAGCTCTACGGCGCCGATGGCAAGGAGTACATCGACTACGTGGGCTCGTGGGGCCCGGCCATCCTCGGACACGCCGACCCCGGCGTCGTGCGTGCGGTGCAAGAGGTGGCGGCGCGCGGTCTCTCCTTCGGTGCGCCCACCGAGCGCGAGATCCGTTTCGCCGAGGCCGTCACCGCACGCTACCCGAGCATCGAGATGCTGCGCTGCGTCTCGAGCGGGACCGAAGCGACCATGAGCGCGCTGCGCGTCGCGCGCGGCTTCACGAAGCGGAGCGTGATCGTGAAATTCGACGGGGCCTACCACGGGCATGCCGACGCGCTGCTCGTGAAGGCCGGCAGCGGTGCCGCGACGTTCGGCAACCCCGACTCCGCCGGCGTGCCCGAGGGCATGGTCGCGACGACGGCCACGCTCGCGTACAACGACGTCCCGGGGCTGAAAGGCCTATTTTCCTCGCGCGGGAAGGACATCGCCGCGGTCATCGTCGAGCCTGTCGCCGGCAACATGGGCTGCGTGCCGCCGGCGCCCGGCTTCCTCGCGGCGATCATCGAGCTCTGCGAAGCGCACGGCGCGCTCGCCATCTTCGACGAGGTGATGACTGGCTCACGCCTCGCGCGGGGCGGCGCCCAGGAGCTCTACGGCCTCAAGCCTCACCTCACCTGCCTCGGCAAGATCGTGGGCGGCGGCCTACCGCTCGCGGTGTACGGCGGCGCTCGCCGCGTGATGAGCCTCGTCGCTCCGCTCGGCCCCGTTTACCAAGCTGGCACGCTGAGCGGCAATCCGCTCGCCGTGACGGCCGGGCTCGAAACGCTCGAGCGCCTCGCTGCGCCGAGCTACGCGAAGCTCGAGGCGCTCGGTGCTCGGCTCGAGCACGGCGTCGAGAAGGCGCTCGCGGACACGACGACGGCCGGGGTCGTGCAGCGCGTGGGCTCCATGCTGACGCTCTTCTTCCACCGCGGCCCCGTGCCTGACTTTCAGAGCGCCCTCAGCTGCGATACCGCGCGTTTCGGCCGTTTCCATGCCGCCCTCCTCGCCGAGGGTGTCTATTTCCCGCCGTCGCAGTTCGAGGCGGCGTTCATCTCGCTCGCCCATAGCGAGGCCGACATCGACCGCACCGTGGCGGCGATTCGCGCGGCTCTCGCGGCATCGAAAGGCTGAGGGCTCGGCGCATTCGCGCGCGGCGTCGCGCCGTGGCACGCTCTGGCTCGGTGCGCATCACCTGCCCCACCTGCAAGACCGTCATCGAGGACGCGCCCGCGGATCTGGCCACACGGCCCTTCTGCTCGCAGCGTTGTAAGCTCGCAGACCTCCACAACTGGCTCTCCGACGCGTACCGCATCTCGTCGCCGCTTCGCCCGACCGACCTCGACGACGACGAGCTGAAGCTCAGCTGACCTCGGCGAGCAGCCGTCCCGGCACGTCGCCCCCGCCGGTGGTATGCTCTGCATCGTGTCCGACAGGGCCGACAGCGTCCTCCGCGCGATGACGGACGACGGCGCGTTCCGCGTCATCACGGCGCGCACCACGGAAACCGTGCGCGGTGCGATCGAGGCGCAAGGCGCGACGGGCAATACCGCCCGCACCTTCGGCGAGCTCATCACCGGCGCCATCCTCTATCGCGAGACGATGGCACCCCAGCTCCGCGTGCAGGGCGTGCTGAAGGGCTCGAGCGGCACGGGCAGCCTCGTCGCCGATTCGCATCCGAGCGGGCGTACGCGCGGCCTCGTCCAGCTCAAGCAGGGCCGCGAGCTCGAGCTCGAGCAGGGCGCCGTCATCCAGATGATGCGCACGCTGCCGAGCGGCCGCATCGCGCAGGGCCTCGTCGAGCTGCCGAGCGGCGGGGGCATCTCGCAAGCACTGATGGAATACATGCAGACCTCCGAGCAGGTCGTGTCGATGGTCGCCGTCTCGACCGTGGTCACGGGCGACGGTAACGTGGCGGCCGGCGGCTACATGGTTCAGCTCCTGCCCGAAGTCGGGCGCGGACCGCTCATGGTCATGACGGAGCGACTGCGCGACTTCGAGAGCATCGACGGTCGCGTCGGCGAAGCGGGGTTCTCTCCCGAGTCGCTGCTCGAGCAGCTGCTCGACGGGATGCCGTTCACGCGCCTCGAGGAGAGCGCGGTCGGCTTCGAGTGCTGGTGCGACGAGCTGCGCGTCGTCGCCGCCATCGCCACGCTGAGCAAGGCGGATCTCGAGCATCTTTTGTCGGACGGCGAAGTGCTCGAGATTGCCTGCGAGTACTGCAAGCGCGAGTACCGCATCCCACCCGCGCGCTTGCGCGGCTTGCTCGATAGAAGCTAGCGGGCCCTCCCACCCGGATGAAGCATGCCGGCTCGAAGCGTCTTTTCGACTGAGAGGTCGACGGCTGATAGGGCGTGGGGTGCTTCCCGCCGGGGAGGTAGTTCCGACGCTCTTCTTTGTGTTTGTTTTGCAAACTTGACTCATTGGTCCATGGGCTCGTTCCTCGAGGAATTTAGCTGAAGGCGGCCCGAACGGCCTCGGACAGGACGACGCCTACGTCGCCGTCGATCGTCAGCGTGGCAAGCTCATCGTGCGGGGTCGCGCCGCGGTTGACGATCACGTAGGGCACCCTGCGCCGGAGCGCGACGAGAGGGACGTTCGCGGCCGGCGTCACGACCAGGGACGAGCCGAGCGCGATCACGAGATCCGCACGCCCTGCGGCCGCGTTGGCGCGCCGCAAATCCCCGGCCTCGAGCGCCTGCCCGAACATCACCACGCCGGGCTTCATGAGCTCCCCGCAGTGCTTGCAGAGCGGCGGCCGCTGCGTCTCGGCGAATTCGTCCATGCAGCGCTTCACGGGCTCACGCACGGCACAGCCCAGGCACACGGCCTCGGAGTTCGTACCGTGGAGCTCGACGAGGCGTTCGGCGGAGGTTCCCGCCGCACGGTGCAGGCCGTCGACGTTCTGCGTCACGACCGCTTCGAGCTTGCCACGCTCCTCGAGCGTCACGAGCGCAAGATGTGCGTCGTTCGGACGCGCGTCGCGAAACGCGGGATATCCCTCGAGCTTCCAACTCCAGTACTCGATGCGCGCTTCCTCGCTGCGGAGGAACGCGGGGAGCTCGACGGGTGTGCGCGTTCGCCACACACCGTCGGGGCCGCGAAAATCCGGGATGTTGCTGGCCGTCGAGATCCCCGCCCCCGTGAACGCGAGGATGCGCTCCGCGCGCCCGAGGAGCTCACTGAAATGCGCGACTTCCGCGAGCACGGAGCGAGGCTACCCGAAACCCGTCCTGCGCTGTAGAATTGGGGGCTCGAGGGTCTACGCGTGACGATCGCGGTGAGCAGAGGACCCGTGCTCGCTGGTACGGCGGGCGGGCGCTTCTCGAAGAGCGAGCGGATGACGCTCGTCGTCGGTCTCGTCGGTACGACGGCGGCCGTCGTCGCCACGCGCGTCGCACAATCCGTGTCGTGGATGCGGGTCTGGGACAACGTCCACTGGACGCTCTCCTATGCTTCGGCCGCCACGCTCGCCTGGCTGTCGATGCGCCGCGCGCAGGGCGGGCTGCGCGTGGCGCGCCGCTGGTTCACGGTCGGCCTCGCCGCCCTCACCGTCGGTCAGCTCGTGTGGGACGTGCAGGTGGCGGTCGGCTGGAATCCGTTTCCGGGACCGTCCGACGCCTTCTATGTCCTGCTCGGCCCGTTCCTCGGGGCGGGGGTCGTGTCGCTCGTCTGGGGTCAACCCCGAGCGCGACGCGTCGCCGTCCTCTTGGACGGACTCGGCTTCGCCCTCGCTCTCCTCGCGCTCACGCTCGCGACGTACCTCCCACGGCGCGGCGGCATGACGAGCTTCACGCTCGCCGTGCTGGCGGCATATCCGACGTTCCTCCTCACCGTGACGGCGCTGCTCGTCGTCGTCGCGCTCGAGCGGCGCGAGCCGCCCAGCCGCACGCTCGGCCTGCTCTTGTTCGCGCTTCTCACGCAAGGGCTGCTCTGGATGCGCTG
>DASUGE010000348.1:0-12929 GCA_036274215.1 Polyangiaceae bacterium
AGGATCTCGGCGTCGAGCCGGCCCGGCCCGTGCTCGCCAGCACGCCCACGGAACCGCGACACCACGCGCGTCCCGAGCGACACCAAGAAGAGCCCCAGGGCCCCCGCGCTGAGAAGCTCCGGCGGCCGGTTAGCGACCCAGGCGACGAGGTACGCGCCGAGGCCCAGCGCCAGGAGGGAGCCGGCCACCCGGGCAACGAGGCGTTGGACATGGAGGGCGGCGCGGACGACGGGGTCCATTGATTTTGGCCTATCAAAAGCCACACCGCGCGGCCCAGTTCCGAGCGAGCGGGCCGCGGATCCCGCGTGATATCGTCACCGGCGTGCGGGCAGGTCTTCGGTTGCGCCTCCTGCTCCTGCTCGGCGGGTTGCTGCTCGTCGCGTTCGTGCCGCTGTTTTTTGCGGTCGCGACCTACACGAGCCTGACGTTGCAGAAGCTCCGAGAGGCGCATGCGCGCTCGCTCGGGCGCGCCGTGGCGGGGCAGGTCGCCGAGGCTGGGCTCCATCGGCCGGACGAGGAGCTGATGCCGCTCCTGCGCGCTCAGGTCGGGTCGGAGGGGCTCGAGGCCATCGGCGTGTACCGCACGGACGGAAGGCCCGTCGCACGCGTCGGGAACCCCGCCGCTGTCAGCGCCCTGCCGCCGCTCGCCAAGCCGGATCGCGAGGGCACGGCGGACGTAACGACGGCGCACGGGCGGGCGCTCGCCGTGCTCGTGCCGCACGGGCGCGGAGCCGTCGTCGCCATCGTGCGCACCGATGACGACTCGGCACACACGACGCCGCTGCTCCGTCTCCTCGCGCTTTACACGGGGCTCGTCGCGCTCGCGCTACTCACGGCCACGTACTTCGCGCTCACGCGGCTCATCGTGCGACCCCTCGACTCGCTCGGTCACGCGGCGCAGCGGGTCGCGAGCGGCGCGCGGCAGCTCGTCGTGCCGAAGACCGCTGTACACGAGCTGACGGCGCTCGGGGATTCCTTCAGCACGATGACCGCGCGTCTCATCGCCGAGGAGGACAAGCTCCGCGCGAAGGTGACCGAGGTCGAGACCGCGACCGAGCAGCTGCGCCAAACTCAGGCGCAGCTCGTGCGCTCGGAGCGGCTCGCGTCCGTCGGCCGTCTCGCGGCGGGTCTCGCGCACGAAATCGGCAATCCGATCGCCGCACTCATGGGGCTCGAGGATCTGCTGCTCGCCGGCGGCCTCGAGCCGGAGGAGCAGCACGATTTCCTGCAGCGCATGCGGCGCGAAACGGAGCGCGTCCACCGGATTTTGCGCGATCTCTTGGCGTTTGCGCGGCCCTCGAGCGTCGAGAAGGCGGCGCCGCAGCCGGGCGACGTCGAGGGCGCCGTGCACGACACGGCGGCGCTCGTGATGCCCCACCCTGCGCTCCGCGACGTCGACCTGGCGCTCGATTTGCATCGCGAGCTGCCGCTCGTCGCGCTCGGGCGCGAGCAGCTCGTGCAGGTGCTGCTCAATCTCGTGTTGAACGCGGCCGACGCCGTGGGGCCCCGCGGGCACATCCGAATCGAGGCTCAGCCCGCGAGCGGCGGAGTGCGTCTCGTCGTGAGCGACGACGGGCCGGGGGTCGCTCCGGAGGTGCGGGAACGGCTGTTCGAGCCGTTCGTGACGACGAAGGAAGTGGGCAAGGGCACGGGCCTCGGACTGGCGGTGTGCCGAGGCCTCGTGGAAGCAGTGGGCGGGACGATCGAGCTCGACGCGACGGTCGAGCGAGGCGCGCGGTTCGTGATCGAGCTACCGCGCACCTAGCGTGATCACTTGCAGTACTCGCGCTTGCTGTGATCCGCGCAGTAGTCGGCGTAGCACTCGGCGTAGTCTTTGAACTCGCTGTTGCACTTCTTGAGCTTGACGTTGCCTTCGTCGTCGGTCTCGGTCTCGAGCACCTTACAGATGTCGTCCTGATCGGAAATGCAGTCCTGGAGGGCGTCCCAATCGGAGGTGCACTTGTCGGTGTCCTCCTCCAGATCCTCCTGCTGGACGCAGAGCTGGATGCAGCTGTCGTGGTCGCTGTCGTCGCAGTCCTTGTCCTGCATTTCGTCGCAGTTGGACTCACACGTCGGCTTGCAGCCGACGAGCGTGGCGAAGGAAAGGGCCGTGACCACCAACATTAGGCTCTTGAAGCGCATGCGATAACTCCTCAGGGTCCCAGAGCTCTAGCCCGGGACGCCCGCACCAATTCGACGATCGAGCCCGCGAGCTTACTCAATTCGGGCCGTCGAGCCAAACGCTCGAGGCCCGATTGCTACCCGCCCGCTAGATCGCTGTCAATAGCGGGCCGGCCGCGAAGCCAAGGCTCAACGCGGCGGGTTCACGCGCTGGCCGCAACCGAACTGTACATCGATGCTCGGCATGCCTTGCGCCTTCACGGAATCGCAGAGCTTGCCGCAGAGCTGAACCTGGGTCGGCGGATTGCCGACGTACACCCAGCCGTCGGTCGCGCAATCGTTGCCGGGGTCGCGCGCGATCTCGGTCTTCGACATGTCGTCGTTGGTCACCGTGACGTTCACGGAGTTCAGATCGAGCGTCATGCCTACCGGGGGCTTCGGCAGATCGAACGCGCAATCGACGGGGATCTGCTGGGTGATTTCACCCAGCGCCTCGGTGAGGCTCGCCGAGAAGTTCATGCTCGTCGTCATGTCGAAGTGGCAGTACTCGGGCATGCCGGTGTCCATGCAACCGGCGGGTCCAGTGCCGCCGACGCGAGCCATGGCCGATAGCGCGCCACGTGCCCTGTCGCTGCCGGGTGAGCCGACGACGAACGTCTTGATGCCGTTGGTCGTGAGGGCCGCCGCGGCGGCATCGATGAGCGGCCCGGTCGTTCCCGTGTCGACGCCCGTCGTGCCGTCGCCCATGCAGTCGAGCGCGTAAGTTGGCTCGCCGTCGGTGATGAGCACGATGTACTTGTCGCCGGCGGGGACGGTCGGGGCGCTGAGCGTTTCGACCGCGAATTTGTAGGCGTCATGCGTCGGCGTGGAGCCAGACGGAACGGCACCGTTCACCTCCGTGTCGAGCAGCATGAGCTGGGCCGCGTCGAGCACTCCGAGCGGCACCGCAACCTCCGGGGTGAAGCAAGGGAGCTTTGCGGCGTCAGGGACGTTCGGATAGAAGACGAGCCCCACGTTGAGCGCGGGGCTCAGCGTCGCGAACGCCTGCGTGAGCGCTGCTTGCGTGGACGCCATCTTGCTCATGCCGCCGCCTTGCATGCCGCGACCGCCCGTCATCCCGCTGGGTGGCGACGCCATCGACAGGCTCGTGTCGACCAAGAACAGCACGACCGCGCCGGCGCCCTTCTGACCCATCGCGGTAGTGCCCGTGCACGCGCCCGCTGCGCCCATCGTGCCCGACGAGCCCGACGTGGCGCCGGAGCCGATGGCCCCACCGGTTCCAATGACGATGGATCCGCCGCTGCCATTGGCCGCGCCCGAGCCGTTGCCGCCCGAGGAGCTGCCCGAGGTGGCGCCGACGCCGCCTCCCACGCCGACGGTTCCGCCTTTGCCCACGCTGCCCCCCGTCAGGCCCGCGCCCCCGTCGTCGGTGGTGGAGCTGCAGCCGATGCCCGCCGCGGTTGCGGCCAGCGTGACAGCCAGGGAAACAGTAAGTGCGCGCATGGGATTCCTCCTAAGTTGCCTGACCTAACGGGTAAGTCTGGCACACCAGTAAGGGGCGGTCTTAACGAGGTGGCTCCGAGCTTCGGAAATGGGTCAACGAAGCGCCGCCGCGCACCTCGCGGCGCAAGCGGGCCATTCGGCCGGCACTTCGCATTATAGTGCCCGGCGGCCCGGCAAACCAGGCAGGGCGAATCTGTCGCGGAATGCGCCTCGGAGTAGATTTCGGAACCACGAGAACCGTCGTCGCCGCGGCGGTGGATGGGCGCTACCCGGTCGCCGTTTTCGAAACTCCCGGGGGTTATGCCGAGTTCATTCCGGGCCTCGCGGTGCGCGGGCGGAGCGAGCTCACGCTCGGGTGGGAAGCCTTCGCCGATCTCGGTGCGCACAGCCAAGCGATCGTGCGCTCGATCAAGCGCGAGGCGAGCGGGCGGATGCCCGACGAGCGGCTCCGTGATCTCGGGATCGATCGCACCGCGCTCGAGCTCACGACGGAGTACCTCCGCTTCCTGCGGCGCTGCTTGATCGAGCGCTCGAACCTCGAGCTCGACGAGCGCGAGCCGCTCGAAGCGATGGTCGCCGTGCCTGCCAATGCAGCCACGAGCCAGCGCTATCTCACGGTGGAGGCGTTCACGCGCGCGGGATTTCGCGTGCTCGGGTTGATCAACGAGCCGACCGCCGCCGCGATCGAGTACGCGCACAACAATCTCTCGTCCGTCGGCAGGCGCTCGCCGAAGCGTTACGTCGTCGTGTACGACCTCGGCGGCGGGACGTTCGACACCTCGGCGGTGTCGCTCGCCGATCGGCGCTTCGATCTGATCTCGAGCGAAGGGATCGGACGGCTCGGCGGTGAGGACTTCGACGCGATCATCTTGGAGCTCGCGCTCGCGACGGCGGACGTGAGCCCGCGCGCGCTCGGACCGGTGCAGCGCGCGCAGCTGCTCGAGATCTGTCGTGAGGCGAAAGAGTCGCTCGTGCCGACGAGCCGGCGACTCTCGATCGACTTTGCGAACGTGATCCCCGGGCTCGACCACGTGACGCTCGAGATGGCGGAAGTGAACGAAGCGTGCATGCCGCTCGTGCAGCGGACGCTCGAATTGCTGGAAAAGATCCTGGATAGCGTGCGCGCCCACGGGATCGACCCGAACAACCCGCGCGAGCTCGGGGGCGTGTATTTGGTGGGCGGCGGCACGGCGTTTCCGCTCGTCGGGCGCTGCCTGCGTGAGCTCTACAAGCGCAAGGTGCTGATCGCGCCGCAACCGCACGCGGCTACCGCCGTCGGCTTGGCGATCGCCGCCGATCCCGAAGCGCAGATCTTCGTGCGCGAGGCGGTGACGCGTCATTTCGGCGTCTGGCGCGAGGGCGAGGACGGGCGCGCCAAGGTGTTCGATCCGATCATCACGAAGGGCACGCTGCCGGAAGCGGGCGGGCTCAGCGTGGAGCGACGCTACCGGCCCGTGCACGCGGTGGGGCATTTGCGTTTCTTGGAGTGCACGGAGCTCGGCGCGAACGGCGAGCCGCGCGGCGATCTCACGCCCTGGGGTGACATCTTGTTTCCTTACGATCCGATGCTCGCGGAGCAGCGCGATCTTGCGACGATCCCGCTCGACCAGCGGCTTTCGGGGAGCGAGGTCGAGATCGTCGAGCGCTATGGTTACGGGCGCGACGGGCAGATTTGGGTCTCGATCGAGAACGCGACGCGCGGCTATTCGCGGCGCTACGTGCTAGGTCAATCGGGTTCCGTTGCGGCGGCTTGACGGCGGCGGGCGGGGCTCGACATTTCTCGAGGCGAACGCGCATGACGACTCACGAACGACCGGGCACCTTGCCCCCCGGCGCCGTATTCGACGAAAAGGGGGCTTCTTGGGAGGAGTCGCCGCGCAACGAGCGCGGCGAGCCGCACGGCACGTGGTTGTCGTTCACGACCGACGGAGTGCTGCGCGTGCGGCGCTCGTACAAGAACGGCAAGCTCGACGGCTACGTCTCGCACTTCACGGACGGCAAGCCCGGCACGCCTCCACTCCGTAACTGCTGCGTGCCACCGGGCGCACGCGAGCTTCGCGCGCGCTACCACGAGGGGCGCTACGTCGACGAGGTGTTCCTCGACGAGCAGGGGCAGCCGCTGTGCGAGGACGGCACGCCGTGGCCCGCGCGCCCGCCGGGCCTGCCCGAGCACGCGCTCTGGGTGCGCAACGCGGGCGCGTTCGTGGAGCACCTCGACCGGAGCGCGACGCTCCTGACGGTGCGCTACTTCGACCCGTCGGGGACGTTGTTCGTCGAGAACGACGTGGTGTCGAACCGCCTGCACGCGCGGCGGCGTTTCGCGCCGAGCGGTCTCTGCCTCGAGGACGTCGAGCTCGACGAGCATGGGAAGAACCACGGGCGCTTCGTCGAGCGCTGGGTTCCGGGGGCCAGCCCGTACGCGGATACGCGCATCGAAATGGCGCGGGGCACGTACGAGCACGGGGAGCGCGTCGGGCTCTGGGAGTTTTGCGACGCGGACGGGGGCGTCATCGCGAGCGCCGAATACGGGCCCGCTTGGGGCGAGCGGGCGCCCAGCGTCGTGCTCGGCAACGAGGCGAAGCCGCTCGGCACCGCGGGAGCGCGCTGGCGCGAGGCGGACCGTCTCTGGGACGCCGGCAAATCGCGAGAGGCGCTGGCCTTGGCCGCGCGGGCCATGGCGCTCGACGGGGCAACGACACGCTTCGCGGCGTTTCTCCGCGATCGCGCCATCGCCCTCGCTCCGGAGGCCGCGCGCGAACAGGCGAGGCTCGCGGACGAGGCGCGCGCTTCCATGGGCAGCCTGCTCGGTGCGCTGCTCAGCGGGGCGGAGCCGGCCGCGACCTTGTGCTCGCTCGCCATGGCCGTGCCGACGACGACGCGGGCCTCGCTCGAATACGTCGAGGCCTCGCTGCGGCTCGATCCCGGGCGCGAACGGACGCGCGCTGCGCGGGCACTGTTACGCGTCGAGCACGGCGATCGCGAGGGCGCGCTCGAGGACGCGGCCGCGCTGCCGCGGGAGTCCGCGTCGACGTTCGAGTTTCTGCGCGCGCTCGTGCGCGTGGCGTATCCGAGCTTCGCGTTCGCGCCGGCAGCCGAGCCGCTCGTGGCTCCCGACGAAGAGCTCGTTCCCGTCGAGGCAGCACAGCCGCTCGAAGCGGTGCGCCGCATGGCGAGCCTGTACGCGACGCGCATCGAGCTCGTGCGTCGCGAGATCATGCGCCGGCTCGGCTCCGCACCCGCGTGGTTGCCGCCCGATTTGAGCGCGCTCCTGCCCGACGGCTTGCTCGAGCTCAAGCGAGGAACGGTGCGCATCGAGGACGAAGGCGAAGAGGGGGTCGAGGTATCGGACGTCGAGCTCAACGAGACGCTCGACCTCGGCCGCACCGTGCGTGGTCTGCTCGAGCTCGCCCGCGGCGACTTCACGGCGCTCTCGTGGCTCTGCTGGTCGGCGGGGCTCGATCACGTCGCATTGCCCGAATCACTCACGCCGCGCGCGCTCTTTTCGGCCGCCGCGCATCGCGCGACCGTGCGCTGCTTCCGCGCCCACGACGAGCTCCGCAGCATCGGGCTCGTCGCGGCGAGTCGTGGCGTTCAACCCTTCGAGTGGGAAGGCATGCGCACCGACACGATGCCGAAAGAGCTCACCGAGGTCGCGGCGCGCGAATACCTGGAGCTACGGGCGTTGTTCTTTTGGTTGTTGTTCCCGCAGAATCAGTCACCGTTTCAGGCGGATTTGCGGCAGATTTAGGCAAGCGGGGTTGAGTTCGAGGCGGGAGTTCGCCTTGCACCAGTCGGACCAAGGGCTCGTCTTCCACCAGTCGAACGACGGCCGGCGAAGCCGGCCCGACGCGGCACGGGAGTCTTGGAAGAACTGATCAACGGAGCTCGAGCGCGCGCCCACCCAACGAACGAACCGGCGAGGCCGGGCGCAATCCTTCTTTCCCGTCGCGACGGGCGCGCCACGCAGGCGCGAGCCAAATCCCTACTTAAAACTCTGAGGACTGCATCCATCTCCCCGGCACGCCTCAACTCTCACGCGCGACAAACCATGTTTTTCCTTGGCCCAGCATCCGTCACTCGTCGAATCGAAGTGATTCTCGTAAACGCGCTCGCCCGCACCGCGGTTCGCGAAGATCGGGACGAGCGCTGACTTTCCGTCGCCGAATTCGATGCGGCTGCGGAAGAGGTAGACGTTGCGCGTTTTTGCGTTGCTCGAGTAAGAGTCGGCGGGGGCGTTGAAGTAGATGCGATAGTTGAGGGTGCAGTCGGTCGCGTCGACTTCGACGCGATGGAACGAATGATTGTGCACGGTCGCGGTGATGTCCGCGCCTTGTGACCAGGCGTAGGCCGCGCCGGTGACGAGTCCCATGCTCAGAACGACACCCAGGCCGAGTCCGTGACGCATGGGAAAAAGGTTAGCGGGTCTTTCCAGCCGGATGAAGCGCGCTGGCTCGCGGCGTCTCAAAAACGCAGGAGGGCTTCCACGGTCACGGGGCGAAGACCGCGCCGGGCGAGCTCCCGGCACAGCTCGGGGAGCACGGCGAGGCTCGCGGGAACGTGCTCGCCGCGCTCCGGAGCGTCGTGCAGGACGAGCATGGCGCCGTTCGAAAGCGCGCGCGAGGCTCGCGCGAGCACGGCTTCCGGCTCGGCATGCGGCGAGCCGTCCCGCGTGCGCGCACTGAAGCCGACGAGCGTGAGGCCGGCGCGATCGGCCGCGAGCGCGACGGCGTGGCTCACGAAGCCGACCGGCGGCCGAAAGAGCGCCGTCGCGACGCCGGCAGCCTCGTGCAACGCCGCGCGCGCGCTTTCGAGATCGGCCGCGACGCGCGCCGACGTGCGCAGTGAGTAAAGCCTGTCATGCGTGTGACCATGGAGACCGAGGCCGTGGCCCGCCTGCACGATCTCGCGCACGACGTCGGGGTGGGCGCGAGCTTTCTCGCCGAGGACGAAGAACGTCGCCGTGACGCCGTGCTCGCGCAGGATCGCGAGCACGCGTCGCGTCGTGTCCGGATGGGGACCGTCGTCGAACGTGAGCGCCACCTCCGGGCGCGCGCGCGAGCCGTGCGAGCGCACGTCCCCGTACACGGCGAGCCCCGGCAACAGCACGCCGAGCGTCGCCACGAGCGCGTGCACGCCGAGCAGCGGAATCAGCCACGAAAGTGGCGGCGCCTGGCCCGCGAGCGCCGAGCCTAGGCACAAAAACCCCGCCGTGCTGGTGAGCCAGAGCAGGCAGCGGGCGGGCGGGAACGACGCTCTCACGCGGGGGAGAAGTAGTACTCTGCGCGCGTTCCCTCGTGCTCTTCAATACGCTCGGTTACGCCGAATTCTTCGGCGTCGTGTTCGTCGTCTCTTGGCTCTTGGCCCGGCAGCGAAAGCTCCGGCTCCTGTTTCTGCTCGCCGCGAGCTACTTCTTCTACGCGAAGTGGAACTGGCGCTTCGTGCCGCTCATCTGGGGGTCCTCGACGGCGGACTGGCTGCTCGGCAATGCCATCGCGCGCGCCAAGACCGAGCGCAGCCGGCGCCTGTGGCTCGCGAGCACCGTCGTCCTGAACCTCGGCGTGCTCGGGTTCTTCAAGTATTTCGATTTCGGGATCGAATCCGCGCGCGCGTTGCTCGCGACACTCGGCTTTCATCCGCCCGAGCTCGCGCTCCACGTCGCGCTGCCCATCGGCATCAGTTTCTTCACGTTCGAATCGATGAGCTACGTCATCGACGTGTACCGCGGTGATATCGAGCCGCACCCGAATTACAGCGAGTACCTCGCGTTCGTCGCGTTTTTCCCGCATCTCGTCGCGGGCCCGATCGTGCGTCCGCGCGATCTCTTGCCGCAGCTCGCCGGCACGCCGCGCTTCGATCCACGCGAGGGGAGCGAAGCGCTCTTTCTGATCGGGGTAGGTCTCGTGAAGAAGGTCGCCATCGGCGATTACCTCGCGCTAAACCTCGTCGATCGGACCTTCGACGCCCCACTCCACCACTCCGCGCTCGAGTGCTACGCGGCGGCGCTCGGCTACGCCGTGCAAATCTATTGCGATTTTTCCGGGTACACCGACATCGCGATCGGCTCGGCGCTGCTCCTCGGCGTGCGGTTCCCCAAGAACTTCAACGCGCCGTACAAGGCGCGGGATCTGGCGGATTTCTGGCGCCGCTGGCACATCTCGCTCTCCACGTGGCTGCGCGACTACTTGTACGTGAGCCTCGGAGGCAACCGGCGCGGGAACGCGCGCACCTACCTCAACCTGATGCTCACGATGCTGCTCGGCGGGCTCTGGCACGGCGCGAGCTGGACCTTCGTCGTGTGGGGCGGGCTTCACGGCCTCGGTTTGGTGGTCACGCGGGCCGTGCGTGGTGTGCGCGCCGACGCGGGTGCCCTGCGGCTGCCGGCGGTCGTCGGGGTTTTTCTCACCTTCCACTTCGTCACGGCGGCGTGGATCCTGTTCCGTGCCGACACGTTCGCGCTCGCGCGCGTTTACTTCGGGCGTCTTTTGACGCTCACGACGTACCACCCGAACCTCACGCCCGAGCTCCTCGGCGTGCTCGGGCTCGGCCTCGCGAGCCACTTCGTGCCGGAACGCTGGTACGAGGCGGCACGCTCGCGCTTCGTGCTGTTGCCGGCACCCGCGCAGGGCGTCGCGCTGTTCGCGGCAGCGCTCGTCGTGCGCGAGATGGCGAGCGCCGAGGCGGTTCCCTTCGTCTACTTCCAGTTCTGATAATGGATTGTCACCGCGAGGAGCTCCGGGGTATTTTCCGGTCGCCCCCATGTCCGACGAGAAGCCCGAAGAGCCAGTGGAGCCCCCGGTCCAGGAAGGCGCCGACCCGACGGGTGAATCGGCCGAGGCGGGCGAGCCCTCGGGCAAGCGCAAGAAGCGCAAACGGAAACGAGCGGCAGCGGAGGAGGTCGTGCTGCGGCCCTCGCTGCGCCCCGACGGCCGCGAGCGCCCTGCGTTCGTGCTCGGGTTCCCGAGCGACCCGGAGCTCGAGAAGCTGATCCGCGCGTTCGAGCTCGGGAACTACGCGCTCGTGCGCAAGGGCGCTCCCGAGCTCGCCGAGCGCACCACCGACGCGAAGGTGCGCGCCGCCGCCGAAGAGCTCGCGCGCCGCATCGAGCCCGATCCGCTCGTGAAGGTGCTGCTCGGCCTGTCGATCGCCCTGCTCGTGGTGCTCACGCTCTGGGCGTACAAGACGCATGGCGGCTAGCCGGATCGCGTTCGGCGCACTCGTCGCTGTGAGTTGCGCCGCTCCGCCGCCACGGGCAGAACCTGCCAAAACGCCCGCAGCAACGGGTCTCGCGCGCTACCTGCCGCTGGAAGACGGCACCGTCGCCTCGTTCGACACGGTCACGGAGCCCGGCGGCGAGCGCGGCTTGCTCGTGCTCGAGATCCGCCGTCCCAACCCCAATACGGCCGAGCTCATCGTCGCAGGCCACGCGAGCCGCCTCAGTCTCGGCAACGGCGTCATCGCCCACGCCGCGGGCGGCTTCCTCCTGCGCGAGCCGCTCGACCCGGGTGCCGAATGGAAAGGCGACTTCGGTCACGTGCGCGTGACACGAACCGATCGCCGCGTCTCGGTCGCGGCCGGCACGTACACGGACTGCGTCGAAACGGTCGAGGAGCTCACGACCCGCGAAGGCCAGAAGCGCACGACCACCGCGTTTTGCCCCGGCGTCGGCATCGCCGTGCGCGAGACCGAGGCGGAGCAGGGCGCCGTGCAGCAGAGCGAGCGAATCACGCTCAAGAGCTACGGTCCGAAATTCGACCCCACGGGGAAGTAGCGCCTTTCGCGCCTACTCCATGCCGGCATCCATCGGCTCGAGCAGCATCGTGGTCTTCACGGTGCAGACGCTCTTCTCGAGGGCGAGCTCGACCTTCTGCGTTCCGTAGAGCATCGTCACGACCTCGAGCCGCGCCGAGCCGTCGGTGTAGAGGTCACAGCCGAGCGCCTCGAGCCTTCCGTCGCTGCCGCCCGCACCACCTTCACCGCCCGCGCCGCCGTTCCCCGCGCCAGCGCTTTGCGAGTGCGCCGAGGCCGGCTTCGAGCCAATCGCGGGGCCGCTCGCGTCGTACACGCCGTTCTTGTCGGCCGGGTAACAGAACAGAGCCTGAGGAGTCATCGGCTCCGCGACGGTGAGGACCTCCGGATCGTCCGGCGCGCGCCCGCCGTAATAGAGCTTCACGACGATGTCGCTCGGTAGCGGGCCCTCCGGTGCCTTGATGACGACCGAGAACTCCGGGACTCCGCCGTTGCACGGCACGGGCGGAGAATCGGGCCCGCAGGAGAAGACGAGCGCGGGCAGGAGAAGCGCGACGGTGCGCATGAAGGGGGCGGATCCTACACGCAGCCCGCACAAAACACGAACGGCGAGCACTTCAGGTACTCGCCGTTCGCGCGAGCGGCCCGTGCCGCTCTTCTCATGGGGCGTCGATCAGAAGTCGCCGCCGCCGTGCGAGTGACCGCCCGGAGCAGGAGCCTTGTCCTCCTTCGGCTTCTCGGCCACGAGCGCCTCCGTCGTGAGCATCAGGCCCGCGACGCTGGCAGCGTTCTGGAGCGCGGAGCGCACGACCTTGACCGGGTCGATGACGCCCTCGGCCACGAGGTCACCGTACTTGCCGGTGGCCGCGTTGAAGCCGAACGTGCCCTTACCCTCGCGCACCTTCTGCACGACGATCGAGCCTTCTTCGCCGGCGTTGCCGACGATCTGGCGCAGGGGTTCTTCGATCGAGCGCACGATGATGCGAACGCCCGCCTGCTGCTCCTCGTTCACCTTCAGGCCTTCGAGCGCCTTCTGAGCACGGATGAGAGCGACGCCGCCGCCGGCGACGATGCCTTCCTCGACGGCCGCACGGGTCGCGTGGAGGGCGTCCTCGACGCGCGCCTTCTTCTCCTTCATCTCGACCTCGGTCGCCGCGCCGACCTTGATCACGGCCACGCCGCCCACGAGCTTCGCGAGGCGCTCCTGGAGCTTCTCGCGGTCGTAGTCGCTGGTCGTGTTCTCGATCTGGTTGCGGATCTCCTGCTGGCGGCCCTTGATCTTGTCCTTCTTGCCGGCGCCGTCGACGAGGGTGGTGTTCTCCTTGTCGATCTTGACGCGCTTGGCCTGGCCGAGATCCGTGATCGTCACGTTCTCGAGCTTGAGGCCGAGCTCCTCCGCGATGACCTGGCCGCCCGTAAGGATGCCGATGTCCTTCAGCATCTCCTTGCGGCGATCGCCGAAGCCCGGCGCCTTGACGGCGGCGCACTGCAGCGTGCCACGGAGCTTGTTCACGACGAGCGTCGCGAGCGCCTCACCGTCGACGTCCTCGGCGATGATG
>DASUGE010000349.1:0-6175 GCA_036274215.1 Polyangiaceae bacterium
GGCAGGAGCTCGAGGAACGCAAGGTCGAGGGCGAAGCCGCAACCGCCCGTGGCGCCACGCTTGGCGATCGTCACCTCCTCGGCGGGCGTTGGCTCGTGGAATAGCGCGGCGAGCGCGACGACGTCGGGCGGCGGCTGCGCCCTGCCGGCCAGACGCTCGAGCAAGCCTGGTACTTCGCGCGCGGAAGCGGCGACGAAGCCGTGGTTCACCGCTACCGTCCAGTGCGAGCGCGCGCCATCCGCGCAGGACGCGCGCGGCCCTCCCGGCCGATCGTCACTGCAGTACGCGCGGTGGGCTCCGGGCGGAGTGGGCGAGAGCGGCGGGTAGACGAGCTTCTCGCGCAGCGAGTCGTCGGACAGCGGGAGCAGCGCAAAGCTCGACGGCATGCCCTCGTAGTCGTACTTGACCTCGTACAGCTTCGCGCCGGACCGCGCCTGCGGAACCAGAGCCTTGCCGCACGCGAGAGCGCGCGCGAGCACGTCTTTCGACGGCCCGAGCTCATTGAGCGCGACGGGGATGTCGTTCATCAGCTCGAAGAAGACGTCGCGCCCACCGCACAGGGCGGCACCTGCCGAAACGTACGCCATCTCGGGAACGTCCTCCGTCCGCAGCCGGAGACCGGAGACGATGCGGCGCGACAGAGTGCTGCGGCGCAGCGCGGTGGTGCTCGGCGGAAGCTGCTCCTGAGCGAGGGCCAGCCTATCGAGCTTCAGCGTGACGCGCACGGACGCCGGGTCTGCTGGGGCGGGTGAGGGCGCTGCTCTCGGCGGGGTCTCGGTCGAGCGCGGTGAAGCGTCGGGTCGCGCGGCGCGCCACACGAGCAGCGGTCCTTCGTCGGAGACGAGCCCCCAGAGCTCGGGGGAGCGCCCGACGCGCTGCAGGTCGACCTCGCGTCCGTCGACACGCAGCTTGGGCTTCACGAGCCGCATGATCTGCGAGTAGTCCGTGTGCCCCGTATCGTGATGCGTGCCGACGGTCTGGATCGGGGGGCGCCCTTTGACGAACCAGCCGTAGTTCGCGGCCAGTTTGCCGTTGCCGGCCACGCGGTTCGTGAGCACCCAATGTTTGCCCTCGTTCGCGACGAGGCCCTTCCTGCCTCCGAGTTGATCGTCGACGCATTCGGAGTGCTCGATCATCCGCGCGGTGGTCGCCATCTTTTCGTCGGCGGGCAAGGTGCACGGGTCGATGCGCACCGTCGCCTGCTCCCAGATGAGCTGCACGATGCGGGGAGTCGGCAGCACGGTGCCGAGCAGGTCTGCGATGCGTTGCGCGCCGTCCGCGGTCACGTCGATGCGAACGCCGAGAATGGTGAGGGCATCGGTGGACACCTGGAGCTCCGCGCGCCGGCCCCTGAAGTTGGCCGTGATGGTGGTCCATTCGGGCGGGTCGTAGGCGCCCTTCGCGACGGCTTGAACGAGAAGCTCTTCGCGCTCCTTGATGTGATCCGCCGGGAACTTCGCGAGCACCGCCGCGAGCCGCGCATGTTTGGCTTCCTGACTCAGCCCGGATCGCGCTGCCGTCACGAGCGCGGCGAGCTCCGGGCTGAGCCCGGCGGTCGACGGCAACACGGGCGCACTCTCGCTCACGCCGATGCGTTGGGGCGCCCTTCGCTTCGAGCAGCTTGCCGCTAGCAGGCAGGTCGCCGCAATCGCCAACGACCCGAATCGAGTTGCGCTACGCATGCCGCCGGGGCTCCGGGATCGCTCGCTGGCGTCGATCTCAATACTTCCAGTGGTATTCGCGCGGCACGTGCTCCTCGAGTGCGGCGTGAAACGCGTTGAGGTCGAGCGACGCGCCGCGCTCGAGCAGCCAGATCGCGGCACTCCGCGGCGAGCCGCAGACCGTCTCGGGAAACGGCTTGCGCACGAGCCAGTTGATGGCGCGGAGCGCCATGATGTGCAGCGGAGAATCGAGCACGAGCGCGAACCCGACGAGCGACGCCAGCCGCACCGCTTCGCGGCTGATGAAGCTCGCGATCAGCCTGCGCTGCTCGGCGTTGGGGGAATCAGCGCGGTGACAGATGCAGACGAGCGACGGGCGGCTGACACCCGAATCGAGCATGGCCTCGCACTGGGCGAGGTAGGCGCGCCATACCTCGTTCGTCGATTCCCCGGTGAAGT
This sequence comes from Polyangiaceae bacterium, assembly GCA_036274215.1. Classification (GTDB taxonomy): domain Bacteria; phylum Myxococcota_A; class Polyangia; order Polyangiales; family Polyangiaceae; genus PMG-095. The sequence goes on from DASUGE010000349.1 coordinate 2,121, forward strand.
AAAACCAAAACGTCTCCCCGACGTTCCCGGACCAATAGGTTCGCTTCTTGTGAACCCCCGTGGCGCCGTTCCGGACCAGCTCGGGCGACATCCTTCCGACCCTAGCACGGCGGCTCTTCGCTCCCGTCGCGGCAGTCGATGCAAGGAAGCTCGACGCCGAGGTGCTCGCGCCGTCCTTCCTCCGTCACGACCCAAGGGCGAAGCTCCCACGGAGGCCGATGACGCACGTGCTGCCGATGCCCGCACGCGAGATGAGCGACCCAATGGCCCTCGGCATCCTCCGAAAAGCCCGTGATGGGGCGAAGTGGCGTGGTCACGCCGGCATGATGATGCCTCGACGGCTGGCGCGCCCGCTCGACCTCCGTGATGCCTTCGCTGCTCGCGAGCTCGACGAGCATGACAACCGACGGCTCATGGCCCAAGGCCGCGGCCGGTGGGTTGTCTCACGGGACATGGTACCCCGACTGCGTTCGCTCGCTCTCTGCGCCTCGCTCGTTTCATTGCCTTCGGGTGCCCGGGCCGACGTCGCGCCGAAGAAGATGTGTCCCGGCGGACAGCGCCCCGGGATTTCGGGCTGCGTCGACGCAACCCCTCGAGCGCGCCTGACCGAGGCCGCGACGGCAAAGCCGCCGGCGACGAAGCCGATCCCCAAGCCCGATCCGGAGCTGTCCGCGGCGCGGGCGAAGCCGATGCCGCTCGAGCGGCAATCGCGCACGATGCTGATCCAGGAGCTGAAGCGTCTCGAAGCCCTGCTGCAGAAGACGCCGGAGGGTTCCCCGGATTTTCTGATCGTGCTCCGTCGTCTCGGCGACGGCTATGCGGAGCTCGAGGTGCTCGCCGAGCGGGAGCGCGCCAAGGCCTCGGCCGCCGCGGACGACGCCGAGCGTGCCGCTCGTGAAGCGCCGAAGAAGAAGCTCGTCCGCGGTACCGGGACCGTGATGTAGGTGGGCCGGCGACGCCAGGCGTCGTGGCCCAACCTGGCACAGGCATTTCAGTCGCCAGCCAGCCAAATCTTGCGGAGAAACGTGGCTCTCCGTGGGCGCGGGACTTGCAGTGCCCCGGGCATGTCCTTGCGCGCTCTGACTCTTGCGGTCTTCGCCGGTCTTGGTTTTGCCGTCCTCACAGGCTGTGGCTCGCAGAGCTCCCTCGATGCCGGTACGGCTTGCGGCAAGGACGGCGACTGTCCGAGCGGTCAGACGTGTCGCATGCCGAAGACGCCGGGGCAAAAGCCGCAGGTGGCCTACAACCCATGCATGACGCTCGTGGGCTGCGCAGACAGCGCAGCGTGCGCGTCGGGGCTCGTCTGCGGTCCGTACACCGGGCTCATGCAGCCCAACTTTCCGAATTGTCCGACGATGGTCTGCCAGGCGCCGTGCCAGGCGGGCTCGTGTCCGACGGATCAAGTGTGCGCCGACGACGGCGTGTGCCGCTTTCGGTCCTGCGACGAGTCCGGCGCACCCGCGTGCTCCGAGCACTTCCGCTGCGATCCGGAGGCGGCCGCCGCCCTCGACTCGAACCCGGGCTGGCCGCAGGGCTCGAGTGTGGCCGATAGCGTCGATCCGGTGCGCGAATTGGCGCGCGGTTGCGTGCGCAAGCTCTGCAACGAAGATGGCGGGTACGTGTGTCGTGAGCTCTGGAGCTGTGACCCGCCCAACGCGATGACGGAGCCTTCCGGGTGTACGCCCGATCCCTGCGCCGAGAGCGGCAAATGCGAAACCGACTACTACATCTGCAAGCCCACGAGCGACGGCCCGCGCCCGAGCGGCACGGACGTGCACGGCTGCGTCGCCCGCAATTGTGAGGAGGGCTATCAGTGCGTCTACATGCCGAGCACGACGAACTATTCGCATTGCGATGTCGGCGCCGCCGGCGCTGACACGTATGGCTGCGTCGTCACGCAGTGCGACGAGCTTCCCGGCTGCAACACGGGTTACGTCTGCGATCCGGGGTCGACAGGCAGCGATCCACGCGGGTGCCGCTACGGGCGCTGTGACGAGCCCGGTGGCAACGCGTGCCCACAAAACTACGTCTGCGATCCGTCGTCCCCGTCGGCCGGCTCGAGCGGATGTCGCTCCGTCCCGGTATCGACCGGCGGGACGGGCGGAGGGGGAGCCGGAGGCGGCGGCGGCGCGGGCGGCTCCGGCATCGGTGGCTCCGGCGCGATCGGACCGCTTGGAGGAAGCGGCGGCACGGCCGCGCGCGGGGGTAGCAGCGGCAGCAGTGGGAGCGGCGGCTCGAGCGGCGCGTCGACGGGTGGCTCAGGAGCGTCCGGCGGGAGCGGCGCTCTCGGTGGTGGCGGGACGGCGGGCGACGGCGGCACGCCCGGTGAGATGACTGGGATGTGCGTTTCGAGCGGCTGAGCGACGATCGCTCGCGCGGGAGTGCTAGCGCAAGCAGTTCTGCTCGTGACAGCGGACGCAGCACACGGGGTCTTCCCCTCCGGTGTCGCACTGCTCTGCGTCTTGCCTGATGCCGTCGCCACAGTGTGGCCCGAAGATGCAGCCCGGCGCGCAGGTGCCGTAGCTGCCGTCGTTCACTCCGTCGTCGCACTCCTCGTTCGGCTGCGTGATGGCGTCGCCGCAATGCGGCCCCGGACGGCAATCGGCGCCGCAGCCACCGTATGCTCCTGAATTGATGCCATCGTCGCAGCTCTCGTCCCCCGGCTGAATGGCGCCATCGCCGCAGCGCGGGCCGAGGCCGCAGCCCGGTTGGCACTGGCCATACCCGCCGAGCTCCATGCCGTCGTCGCACTCCTCGCCTGGGCCGAGGACGCCGTCGCCGCATTGCACGACGCAGGAGAAGCCAGTTTCATCGCCGAAGCAGGAGTAGCCGTCCTCGGGCGTGCAGTCCGAGCAGCCGTCGCGGTCGCGCTGATTCCCGTCGTCGCAGAGCTCGCCTGGGTCGAGCACGGCGTTGCCGCAGCAGTCGCTGCATTCCTCGTGGCAGTCCGGTGAGCAGCCGTCGCCCGACGCGGTGTTGCCGTCGTCGCACGCCTCGTCCCCGGCCACCTCTCCGTCGCCGCAGGTCGTCGGCGTGCATTGGCTCCCGTTGCCGGCGCAGGCAAACCCCGACTCGAAGTAGCAGTCCTCGCGGCAGCCGTCGCCCGACGCGGTGTTGCCGTCGTCGCACTGCTCGGTGGGGTCGAGGCTGCCGTCGCCGCATTCGTAGGAGCGCTCGCACGCGCCCGCCGTCTGGCACCGGTAACCAGGCTCGACTTGCGTGCAATCGGCGGAGCAGCCGTCGCCGTCCTCGCGATTGCCGTCGTCGCAAGCCTCGCCGTAATCGACGATGAGGTTCGCGCATGTCGCCTGGTAGTGGCAGGTCTCGAGATCCGGACACTCGCCGCTCGGTTCGAGCTGACACAAGCCATTGCACCCGTCGCCCGGAAGCAGGTTCCCGTCGTCGCAGGATTCGCCCGCCTCGACCGTGGCGTTGCCGCAGCCGTACGGGAGCAGCGGTGTCGAGCCGCCGACGCTGCCGCCGAGCCCTGCGGTGCCTCCGCGCGGCGCGCCCGCCGCGCCGCGTCCACCGCCGGGCGAAGCCGCGCCGCCCGTGCCCGCACCGGAGCCACCGTGGCCTCCCTTCGACATCGCGCCCCCGGTGCTTACTGCCGCACCGGAGCCGCCGTTCGGCTCGCCGGCGCGGCCCGCATCGTCGTCATCGCTCGAGCGCGATGCACCCCCGCAGCCCCACGCCACGGCAACGACCGCAATCGTCACCAAGAACCTCCGACCCATAGCTCTTATCGTCACACCACGACGCTGGCTCGTCAAACTGGGCGCGACCCCGGGCGACGAACGCGGCGTCGCTTTCCCCGTTAGCGATACGCGCCGCTTTCGCCCGCGACCCAAACTTCGTTGCCGACGGCAAACGCAAGCTGCAACGGCCCGCTCACGCCGCGAACGCAGCGAAAGCGTGTGCCGTCGAACTCGGCCGCACCGTTCTTGCCGACGACGAGCAGCGAGCGCTCCGAGCGAGCGAAGAGCGCGCGGGGCTCGCTCACCGGAGTGGCCACGGCTTCCCAGCTTCCGGCCTTGAGTCGGAACAGTCCGGCC